>JAPOUT010000076.1 GCA_026708545.1 Hyphomicrobiales bacterium | reverse complement strand
GCAAAATTCTCCACTTTGAGAGCAGACGGCGACATAAAACGATGCCCGGAAGTATGCGCGCCGCTTTTAACGCCGGCAATCTCGAAGTTCACAACATTGCCATCAACCAAACACAATATCGATCGCAAAGGTCGGGGAAAACGAAAATCCCCGTCTCCCCAACGCATTGATTTCCGCCACCCAATCTTGCCAACCATCTCCGGAATAATGCGTGCAAGCGCCTCGCCAAGACGCTCGCCGGGCGACTCCAATACGGCATAGAGATAATCCCCTTCTTCCTGCAAACACGCACGTTCAATGCCCGCGGACTTGCAAAACCCCTCAATGGCTTTCTCCGGAGCATTCTTGCGAGGGCCTCGACGGCGCTCCCGGTGAGGAGGAATCTCCGTTGCCAAACCATCAACCACCAAGCACAGCCGTTTAGGCGTAGCGAAGTCGCGAACACCGGCCTGTTCTTGCCAGAAACCCAGCTCCTTTAGCCGCGCGGTGAAGCGCTCGTTCAGTTCGCGCCTTCCGATACGTTGCGCCCAGAGAGGAAGCTCCTCACACAAAAATTCCAATAACAATTCCGACATGGGCTCAATCTCTCGCGCCGCCATCCGTCGTTTTCAAAAATGCTTCGGCACAAAGACGGGCAAGATCGCGCACACGCTGGATGTAATTCTGCCGTTGCGAAACCGATATCATCCCGCGTGCATCCATTATGTTAAACAAATGCGATGCTTTAATGCATTGATCATACGCCGGATATGCCATGACAATTTCGTGCCCGCTGTCCGGATCATGATCGGGTTGCCCAAGAATGCGGTTGCATTCGGTTTCGGCATCTTCAAAATGCTGTTGCAGCCGCTGCGCCGCTTCCGCGTCACCGGAAAAATTCCAGCGTGAATACTGGCGTTCGCTCTCGAGGAAGATGTCGCGGTAACGCATCTCACCGTTGAAATTGAGATCAAAAACGTTCCCGACGCCCTGGAGAAACATCGCGAGACGTTCAAGTCCGTAGGTAATCTCGCCTGAAACCGGTTTGCACTCAAAGCCTCCGACTTGCTGAAAGTAGGTGAATTGCGAAATCTCCATCCCGTCGCACCAAACCTCCCAGCCGAGTCCCGCCGCTCCCAGCGTCGGACTCTCCCAGTCGTCTTCGAGAAAGCGGATATCGTGGACGGACGGGTCGAGTCCCAATTCACGCAACGAGCCAAGGTAGAGGTCCTGGAGATCCTCCGGCGAAGGCTTCATGATCACCTGAAACTGGTAATAATGTTGCAAGCGGTTCGGATTCTCCCCGTATCTGCCGTCGGCGGGACGGCGACTCGGTTGGACGTAAGCGGCCTTCCAAGGCTTTGGCCCCAGCGCACGCAAGACCGTCGCCGGATGAAATGTCCCGGCGCCAACCTCCATGTCATAGGGCTGCAAAAGCGCACAACCCCTCCCGGACCAGTAAGTCTGCAAGGTCAGGATAATCTGTTGGAAACTCGGTTCAGGCATCGCGCTCATAAAGGCAAAACTACTCTGCCTTGCGCCTTCGAGCAAGCATGCCGCATATCGCCGCCCTGATGTATACTCGCGCAATGTCCGCAATCATGCTTATGGGAACTTGCTCAAACGCAGGGAAATCTCTGCTCGCGACGGGACTGTGTCGAGCCCTCGTGCGCCGGGGGCTGCGGGTGCGCCCGTTCAAGCCGCAGAACATGTCCAACAATGCCGCTGTCACCATCGAAGGCGGGGAAATCGGGCGCGCGCAGGCACTCCAGGCGCGTGCATGCGGCGTGCCTCCCGCAAGCGTGATGAATCCCGTGTTGCTGAAACCCCAGGGAGAATCAAAAGCGCAACTGGTTGTACGCGGTGAAATCGTCGGCGCGATGTCCGCACGGGAATACCATCGCCGCGCCCGGGAGTTCCTGCCGACCGTATTGAAAAGCTATCGCGAGCTGGCAAATGAATCGGATATCGTTGTGGTCGAAGGGGCGGGCTCTCCCGCTGAAGCAAACCTGCGCACCAACGACATCGCAAACATGGGCTTCGCAAAAGCCGCAGGCGTGAATAGCGTGTTAATCGGAGACATCGAACGCGGCGGGGTCATTGCTTCGATCGTGGGAACGATGCAGTTACTCGATGCCGACGACCGGCAACATATGCGCGGATTCATCGTCAATCGATTTCGCGGCGATGCCGGCCTGTTTACCGAAGGCATGGACATCATTGAACGGCACAGCGGGCTCATGCCGCTCGGACTGGTTCCTTTCTTTTCGCAGGCCTCAAATCTTCCCGCCGAAGACAGCCTCGACATCAACACGGACACGCGCAAGCGTGAAGGCAGCATTCGCATTGCAGTGCCGAGACTCGCACGCATGGCGAATTTTGACGACTTCGACCCGTTGCTAGCGGAAACGGATGTGTCGCTCCTGTTTGTGCCGCCCGGCGAAGTCTTTCCCGGAAACCTGGACGCCGTCATTCTCCCCGGAAGCAAGGCAACACGCGCAGACTTGGCATTCATGCGCGAACAGGGCTGGGATGTCGATATCCTCGCGCACCGGCGCCGGGGCGGGCACATCCTGGGAATCTGCGCCGGCTACCAAATGCTGGGAAAACGCGTCATCGATAACGAAGGCATCGAAGGGGATGCCGGCGAAAGTGCCGGACTCGGCTTGCTGGAAAGCGAAACCCTGTTGCGACCCACCAAAACCCTTCAAGAGGTTCGAGGCAAAGACAGCACCGGCGTCAGCCTGCGCGGTTACGAAATGCATATCGGCGAAACTGTCGCAAACACGGCGCGACCGATGTTGATGCTGGAGAATCCTTCTCGTCAACACGGAGAAATCAGCGCCGACGGACGCATCGAAGGATGCTATTTACACGGAATTTTTTCCGACGATGGTTTTCGCCACGCTTGGCTGAACCGGCTGCGCAAGCGCGTGCCGGGCGGTTTGGCCTACGAGCAACAAGTCGAGGAAACGCTCGATGCGCTGAGTAAACATATCGAGCAACACATCAATATCGAGCGTTTGCTGAAAATAGCAGCCGAATCAAAAAACACCTGATTACAGCGGTCATCCCGCGGGCATGGTGCGAACATCCTTGCGAAGTCTTTGATATTCAAGAGAGGCGAGATCAACATAAGCGGGCCCGGGAGAGACCACAACAAGGGTCTCCCTTGCGATTGCGTCAAAATCGGCGCGGAAATGCACACTGCTCTTGACTGCAACGATATCGAAACCGTCAAGGTCAAGACCGTAATGCGTAAAAAGAGTCCTGTCCGCGCACTGAATCTTACTCGATCCAACGACAACAAACACATCGCCGCAACGTAACAATGCATTCGCGCCCATGCACAACAATGCACCGCCGTAGAAGGGGCCGGTCGCAAGGATGTCGGTGGATGCCGAACAAGTAACGACTTGGAAATTTTTCTCAAGCGGCAGTTCGCCCGCAACAGCGTTGGTCTTTGCGCCGAGCGAAAGTTTTATCTCGCCGCTTCCGCCCTCGCCCAGCGTATCGACAATTTCCTGCGCCGTTTGCGGGTCGTAGACAACGCCAATCGCACAGCGCAACCCTCCCCCGCTTTCTTGATGCGCAAGCATCTCGCGCAAAAATCCAACGGTATCGCTGTTGGCGCCCGCGCCGGGATTGTCCTGGCTGTCTGCCAGCACGAAAGGGCCCTTGACGCCCTCGAGCTTTTTTCCGGCGACATATTGCAACGCTTCTTTCGGCGACCATAGGCGTCCGCGAAATTCCTTTTCAGCGGCGTGCATTTTTGAAACGAGCGCATCCCGCGCAAAATCGGCAGCCGCCTGAGTCTCTCCATAGGCAACAACCGCGGGCGCGCATTCTGCAATATCCGAAAGCGGAAAGCCCATCGCGAGCGAAAGCTCGTACACCTCTCCGTGCGGCGTTTTTGTTTCGCTGCTGTCGGCGGCGAAGGCATAAAGCGAGCGCGCCGGCTCCATGTCCGTGCACTGCCACGGCAACGGAACAAGAAAATCAAGCTGCGTCATCGCTTTGGCGGGCCGCTTTCCATCGGCGCAACGTTCCGCAAGAAACCGCGCCGCACGCGCCCCCGTTTCCGACATGTCAATGTGGGGATAGGTTCGATATGCCAGAAGCGCATCGGCATACTCGAGCATTTCGCGGGTGACGTTTGCGTGGAGATCCAGGCTTGCGACAACGGGGATATCACCGACGACACCGCGCACGCGCTTGAGGATTTCACCATCTCCGTCCTCAAGATGCTCGCAAACCATCGCGCCGTGGAGGTCGAGGTAAACGGCGTCAATGCCGCCTTTAATGGCGGCAAGATCCTCGAGCAGCATTGCGCAGATTTTCTCAAACGCATCCTCGCGCACATGCGCGGAGGGAGACGCCGAACACCATAGCAGCGGAAAGGTGTGAAACTTATGCGCGGATGCGGCCTCGTAAAATCCCGCAACGGGAAGATTGATTCCGGCAACGCCTTTTTCCAGCCCGTCACCGCGCAAAAGCGCGGGCCACGAGTCGGGTTTTTCGAAATCGTCAAAGCCCGCTTTCGTCGGCGCGAAAGTGTTCGTCTCGTGCTGTATCCCCCCGACCGCAACGCGCATGTCTATCGCGGCAATACTCGACGCTCGGCGCGCCACTGCGTTGCCATTTTCAGCCCAAGTTGGCGCTCAAGCGGAGTAACCCTTGAAAGCATCCTGTCATATTGCGCGACTATCGTCGCACGCTCGCGTCCGCGCGCCTCCTCAACCGCGAGGCTCATATACATAAAGCCCTTGGGAATATCCTGCGTGACAATCTGGCCTGCGCCGTAAATGACTCCCAGCCGCGCCAACGCAAGGGGATATTTTTTTTCGGCGGCCAACAGGAACCAACGAAGCCCCCGATAGGGATTTTGCTCGACTCCCTCGCCCCTGGTGTGCATATCTCCGAGAATGTATTGCGCATGGGAGTTGCGGCTGTAAGCAGCCTTGGCAAGCCATGCATGCGCCTGCTGAAGGTCAAGTTCGACATCGGCATCCTCGTTACCGATGCGGTAATAACCTGCCAGGGCAACCTGCGCTTCCGTGTGTCCGGCTTGCGCGGCTTGTTCATAATAACGAAACGCCAGTTCATCCTGAACGCTGCCTGTCTGCCCCTCGGCATAAAGGTTGGCAAGGAGATAAGCGGCACCGGCATGTCCTTCCCCGGCGGCGGCGCTCCAACGGTCCAACGCGGTCTCAACGTCACCGGCGGCGTAAGCCTCAACGCCGGCGTGAAAGTCGGCGCTCGATGCGCCCGCCGCATGCGCAAATGCGACGATAAAAACAAGTGTAACTAAATATCTGCGTAGCATTTCGCCTCTCTTGCACCACCGGGATGGGTAACGGCGCCATAACGGGCGGCGCCAACAGTCTGAGCATACTTCCATAAGCACCCCGATGTAAAGGCGGGCGCGGGCGCGGCGATACCGGCTTTGCGACGTTCGATCTCCGCATCGTCAAGGAACATGTCAATGGTGCCCTTCTCGGCATCAATCTCAATGATGTCACCATCGCGCAGATAGGCGATGGGGCCGCCTGCGGCGGCTTCGGGGCCGACGTGTCCGACACAAAACCCCCGGGTGGCGCCCGAGAAGCGTCCGTCCGTGATAAGTGCGACTTTCTCGCCAAGTCCAAGTCCGTAGATGAGCGAAGTGGTCGCAAGCATCTCGCGCATGCCCGGTCCGCCGCGGGGGCCCTCGTAGCGAATGACAACCACGCTGCCCTCGGCGACCTTGCCTGCCTGCACCGCGGCAAAAGCATCCTCTTCGCGCTCGAAGACTCTCGCAGCGCCTTTAAACTGCAATTTCTTCAACCCCGCGACTTTAACGATGGCCCCGTCCGGCGCAAGAGAGCCCCGCAAACCAACAACACCACCGGTCGGAGCTATCGGCTTGTCGGCAGGACGCATCACCTCTTGATCAGAATCAAAAACAATGCCCTCGAGATTTTCCGCAATCGTCTTGCCGGTCACGGTTATGCAGTCACCGTGCAAATAGCCGTTGTCGAGAAGCGTGCGCATCAGCATCGGCACACCGCCGGCAACAAACATGTCGCGCGCGACAAATCTTCCGCCCGGTTTCAAATCCGCAAGATACGGCGTGCGGCGAAAAATCTCGGCAACTTCAAAAAGGTCAAACTCAATACCCGCCTCATGCGCAACCGCGGGCAGATGCAGCGCCGCATTTGTGGATCCCCCGGTCGAGGCAACGACAACGGCGGCGTTCTCGAGTGCCTTGCGCGTGACGATGTCGCGCGGGCGAAGGTTCGACTCAACCAGTTTCATAATCTCCCTGCCTGCGGCCCGGCAGTACTCGTCGCGACTCTCGTAAACCGCGGGCGGCCCCGATGATGCCGGCAACGCAATGCCAAGAGCTTCAGCGACACACGCCATCGTGTTCGCGGTGAATTGCCCTCCGCACGCACCCGCTCCCGGACACGCGACCGTCTCAAGTTCGCGCAAATGCTTCGCGTCGATGTTTTTCGACGCATATTTTCCGACCGCCTCAAAAACGTCAATGACGGTAACATCC
This sequence comes from Hyphomicrobiales bacterium, assembly GCA_026708545.1. Classification (GTDB taxonomy): domain Bacteria; phylum Pseudomonadota; class Alphaproteobacteria; order JAPOUT01; family JAPOUT01; genus JAPOUT01. The sequence goes on along the minus strand of JAPOUT010000076.1, from coordinate 4,264 downwards.
TTGTTTTGAAACCGTCCCGGCATGATCGTTCCGCCATAAAGGAAGATGGCGGGAACATTCAAACGCAGCATCGCCATCATGATCGCGGGCAACGACTTGTCACAGCCGGCAAGCCCGACCATCGCATCGTAACAATGCCCCCGCATGGTGAGTTCGACGGAATCCGCAATCACTTCGCGCGAGACAAGCGACGATTTCATTCCCTCATGTCCCATCGCAATGCCGTCGGTAACGGTGATGGTGCAGAACTCGCGCGGCGTGCCGTCCGCCTCGCGCACACCCGCCTTGACCGCCTGGGCCTGCCGCATCAACGCAATGTTGCACGGCGCAGCTTCGTTCCAGCACGAAACAACACCGACGAAAGGACTATCAATGTCCTTCTCCTCGAGCCCCATCGCATAATAGTAAGAGCGGTGCGGGGCGCGTTCGGGTCCCTGTGTCACATGGCGACTGGGAAGTTTCGACTTGTCAAAGGCACGTGAGGGCATTTGCTACGCCTCCCCTCTCGGCAGCATCGCCTCGGAGCGAGCCGCCTTTCGAAGCTTCTCCAATGCACGCACCTCTATCTGGCGCACCCGCTCGCGCGAGATGCCGTACCTTTGAGACAATATCTCCAATGTCGGCGGATTCTCCTGCAGGTGGCGCTCTTGCAGAATATCGGCTTCGCGTTCAGTGAGATGCTTCAATGCTTTATGAAGCAATTCCCGGCGCTGTTCGAGTTCCTCTTGTTCGGCAAGCAGGGTCTCCTGGTCGTCGGCTTCATCCATGAGCCAGTCCTGCCACTCGCCGGGAGCGTCCGCCTGCACCGGCGCGTTGAGCGAACTGTCCTGTCCTGCAAAACGGCGATTCATTGAAATCACCTCTTGTTCGGGAACACCGAGGCGTTTGGCAATCTCCTGGACATGCTCGGGCGTAAGGTCGCCTTCTTCGAATGCCTTGATTTGGGATTTAACCTTTCGAAGATTGAAAAACAGCCGCTTCTGCGTAGCCGTCGTTCCCAATTTCACCAGCGACCACGAGCGCAGGATGTATTCCTGTATTGCCGCGCGTATCCACCACATCGCATAAGTTGCAAGCCGAAAGCCTCTATCCGGTTCAAAACGCTTGACCGCCTGCATCAAACCGATGTTGCCCTCCGATATCACCTCGCCAATCGGAAGCCCGTAACCCCTGTAACCCATTGCTATCTTCGCAACCAGGCGCAAATGGCTGGTCACCAACTTGTGCGCCGACTCCGTATCGTCATGTTCGCGCCAGCGCTTCGCAAGCATAAACTCCTCCTCAGGCTCCAGCATCGGGAACTTCTGAATCTGCTGCAAGTAGCGGGAAAGTCCGCCCTCCGGCGTGATGGTTGGAATGCGATTGCTCATGTCGCGCCAGTCTAGCACATCCGCATTTACGATGCTATTGCGCCGAGAGCGGCCTCAAGCCGGGCGAGGTCGTCGGGCAGAGGCACCTCGAAACGGAGGTGCTCGTCGTTTTTAGGATGGAGAAAGCCGAGTTTCCACGCGTGCAGGGCTTGTCTTTGCAGCGCGACGGTGATTTCGCGGGCCTGGGGCGGAAGCCGCTGCGCCCGGGTCTTGAATCCCGCGCCGTAGAGACAATCACCGAGCAACGGATGCCCGAAATGGGAGAGATGCGCTCGAATCTGGTGCGTGCGCCCCGTCTCCAGCCGGCAAAGGAGCCGACTAACGAGCGTGCCGTCCTGCGTGCCGTCGCCATAACCCTGGGTGACTTGATAATGGGTAACGGCACGCTTGCCGTTCTGTCTGCCGCCCGCGCGCATGCGCAATCTCGCACGAGGAGAGCTCTTGCCGCCTCGAGCATTCGCACGCGCAATAGGAACATCAATGCGTCCGGCATTGGGAATTGGAAGCCCCCAAATGAAAGCAATGTACTCGCGCTCCAGGGCGCCGTCGCGTCCGTGCGCGGCAAACTGCGCGGCGAGATGCTGGTGCGCGGAATCATTCTTGGCGACAACAATAAGCCCGCTGGTGTCCTTGTCGAGACGATGGACAATCCCCGGGCGCGCAACACCCCCGACACCCGAAAGCGTCGAACCGCAATGCGCCAGCAGAGCGTTTACAATCGTATCGTCGCGATGGCCCGGAGCGGGATGAATTACCCGTCCTGCAGGCTTGTTGAGAACAAGAAGATCGTCATCCTCGTGCAAAATATCGAGGGGAATATGCGCGGCGGCAATATCCGAAGGCGCGCTCGGCGGAACACGCACAACGATCCGAACACCCGGCTTGATTTTTATACTCGCATCCGTGAGGACGGCACCGGTATCGGTGTTACAAACTGCTTCGGCTCTGATCAACGCCTGGATCCGATTGCGCGAAAGCCCCGCCTCCGCAAGACTGCGACTTAACAAAACATCCAGGCGATCGCCGGCGTGGGCTTCACCCACCTCAATAGTGTGGACAGTCTCTTCCGATGACATATAATCGGGAGTATGGAACTTGGTAAAGAAAAAGTCGAGACGAACACCGAATCCGAACCGCTGTCACGCGAGCAATTACGCCAAATTACCTCGGGCCACCGCGGATTGAAAATTGTTGTGCTTGTCCAAGCCGTGCTTATCGTTGCGCTTTTCGCATTGGTCGCGGGAACCATCGCCTACCGTGCCGCATTAATGTAGCCCTTGCCCGGTGTGTGCACCAGGGGTATAGTGTTACCCGACTTCTCAAGTCCCCTTCGTCTAGCGGTTAGGACGTCGCCCTCTCAAGGCGGAAACAGGGGTTCGATTCCCCTAGGGGATGCCACCCATGCTTTTGACGGTGGCTACGCGTGGCTCAAAATACCTCGAATATCGCGCGATTATCGCCGTTTTTTTGAAGAATCGTTATTTCTCGCGGAGTTCTGATAACCTGCTAGCGCAGAGGGCAATTGGGAGTAAATTCAGGGGTGGCACAAGAGCCGGTAACGGCATTGCCCCCCGCAGGTTACTGAAAACGAGGGCTCATTGGGATTATTACCGTCTCGCTCCAAATGCTCCGATAATACCGTCCCGATTGAAAGTGCCTCCGACTTCTGTATGTCCCGTTCCATAAAACGTTCCATTAACATCGCCATCGGTTGTGCTTGAAAATGTTCCGTCGGTTTCTACTGCAACACCACTCCAGGCTATGCCACTAACAGACGATCCGCTGTTAATATTAACGAGTGCATCGAAGATAATAACAATTTCTGAACTGATGTTTGCACCTACGTTTACATTGCCTTGAATGACGTCTCCGCTATCTTGTTCCACCCCGATTACCGCCCCTGTCCAACTGACATTGCCCGATACTGTCGGTCTTGAACCGCTCTCTTCTCCATAACTAATTCCGACAAGCATGGAAGATTCGTCATCAGAACCGTCATTTATCGTCAGCATATCTACACTAAATGCACTATCTGCAAGCCATCCTCCATAGGACTGATACTCATAAACATCGCCATCATTTCGACCAGCAGCACGATATTGTGCAAACATGACTCCCTGATCGACCATGACATGGGCGTATCGGGAATTAAACCTTGTCAGTTCGAATCTATCCTCTATACCCATCTGAATCTCTTCGAGAGTAACTCTATGTATGTTACCGTTAATATTAACATTGCCGTTAGTTGACACAGTAGCCCCATCTGGTGTTGCAGCAGATACCACATAAGCGTCACTGGCCATTAACGTGTCAGCATCCATCACCCTTGATCCAATTGTTTGCTGTATTTGTGTTGACGTAGGAGTGGTCGTTAAAGTTGTTCCACCAACACGAGACCTTGCTGTTTCTACATTTGTGATTAGAGCATCGGGTAAAACTTGTGGCGTAGCAGGAGTAGCCGCAGTGCCTGACGAACCACCACCTCCACATGCGACAAGCAAAGTTAACGCAAGGATTTTTGTAGTTATGCGAAATATGTTCACGGGATTCCTCCTTCTATGATTGGTTAGACAACACCGACAACTCCTAAAGGCACCGGTAACACCATCCTAGAAAATAAAAAAAAAAAAAAATCAATCTCTTTTTCCGAGATTGCTGTAATTCTCCGGAATTACTGCCCCATTTCCGCCTGATTGCAAAGGATTCCGAGGGGTTGCAGGGAAATGCCTTGGGGATGGAGCAGGAGTTAACGGAGCATAGGAGAAACCCCCGACCTTGGAAAACCATAGAGTACCAAGGCGGGGGTTATCAGGGAAATTGTAGACGGACGAGAGGTTGTTTCGTTCCTTAGGAGTTTAATCCAATCATCAACCTCTCGCCCGCCCGTTTGGTGT
>JAPOUT010000094.1 GCA_026708545.1 Hyphomicrobiales bacterium | reverse complement strand
TATACACTGCATCAACGGCTATCAAAGACCACCGACCGCGCATCAAGAATCCCGAGATCTTCCCGTATTTTCCCGCCTGATTCCCCATCGATTCGCAAAGAAAACCGTCCATTTTCCGGCAAAAATCCAACTGATTCGCTCAAAACCCGCATGATTTCCCCTATGGCATATCAAGGACGTCCCTATCCCTGCCACATAACTCCGGGAAAAAGCTATAAAAAGCTTGATTGTCGCTTGAATCCGGGACCTGAATGGCATCGTTGGCAGACCGACTTTGGTTGTCTTGTAAACCAATCCACCCAACTCAGAGGGAAGAAGCCCCGCATTTCTATAAAACGATTTGCGGGGCTTCTTTTTGTTGCTTTATGGAAGCAGAAATTAAATCGCATTAATAAAATTTTGGACACCGTTTAGGTTCCAAATCTTTGACGTGGAAAAGCATGGCCGCTCTTCGGCGAACCAAGTTCGATCAATTTGAATCCGAATTAGGCGGATCCGGAGAGTGTTTTTCACCGACGCGGAAACGCGCGGCGATTGCGGGGATGACAGAGAAGATGAACAGTAACCGCACAATATGGTGTGCGGTGATAAAAGCGATGTCGTAGCCGAATATCAAGCCAAGCAGCGTTACTTCATATATCCCGCCGGGGATGAAGGCGAGCCAGAGGGTGAGCATGTCCAGCCCAGTGACGTGCGCGAGGGCGGCTGTGAGGATGGAGTAGATAAGGATGGGAAAAAGGATGCTGACGGTGAGGGCGTCAACGACATATCCTTTGAGTTCGCTGATTTGGACTTGGGCGAGGTTGGAACCGACGTAGGCGCCGATGGCGAGCTGCGCGAAGATAACGAATTCATGTGCGCGGGGGATATCAATCCAGCCGGCGAAATGGAGGGTAGTGCTGAGGATGAGGGGACCGAAGAGGTGAGGCATCGGAATGTGGATGCGGCGGGCAATGATGTAGCCAATGCCCGCGACGGCGACGAAGGCTGTGAGTTGCGTGAGGGACATATCGGCGATGCTCGGCAGACGGGCGAGACTGGCATCGGCTTGGTTCAGCGTTTCGGGACCGGAGAGCGCTACCAGTAGCAAGGGGGTGGAGATGAATATGGCGCTGTTGCGGATGAGATGGAAGAGCGCGACGACGTATGCCTTGGGGGTGAATTCGCGGGCGAGCGTCATGGCTTCGACCTGTCCGCCGGGGAGAGCGCTGAGGAGTGCCGTTATTTTGTCGTAACCGCGGACGGTGTAGAGGAAGAAGAATCCGATGCATCCGGAGAAAATGGTTATGAGGATCATCAGCGCGATGGTTACGCTCCAGCGGGAGAGCTGGCTGAACATGTCGGCGGAGAAATTGCTTCCGAAAAAGACGCCGAGTCCGAGGATGAGGGGGAAAAAGACCCATTTGGGTACGGAGAGACGTGGTCTCAGCGGTGCGATAAGCCCGCCGGAGAGCCAGACGCCCAAAAGACTTCCCATGAGGTAGGGAGCGGGGAGATGGATTTCGCGCGCGAGCCATGCGGCGAATGCGGCAATGCCGAGAGTTGCGGCAAGATTGCAAGCGTCCGCGGACAGCGAAGTTGCGTTATTCAGATTTACGAAACGCATCACCTTTACGTTGAAGGGGGACGTTTTACGGTCATATGGAGTAGCAGGCTGAAAGTTCGTTGGTTTGCACCGATGTCGAGTTCGAAGAGTCTCACGGTGACTGGTTCTTGGTCGTGGCACATCAACACGTTCGAGGGGCATCGAATGTTATCAACAAAAAACACAGTCCCAAAAATTGGTAGTGAAATGTGATATCGACGCTTGTATAAAAACCCCCGTCACGACAACACCGCTACCAACAACAAGCTGCAGCCAAAAACCTTGCTGATTGTACCATGTCCAAAATCTCGCAAGCGCCGAATGAAACAACCTGCCCTCTACGTCCCCTTCTTTTATAATCTCTTTCTTATCTGATTCTGGTAACGGAGACTCATCACCCAACGCATCGTTTTCGTTCATTGATTGTAACGAGCATCGTATTCATTCCAAATCAGTGCATTGTCTATCTTTTCGCTTCCCTCGTTCAACGAAGATCTCCACGCTCCCTTTGGCCAATGGCTAATCTGCACTAATTTGTAGGCGGAAAAGTCACTCCACCTGTTATACGAATCTGTTATGACTTTGACTTGTTTCTCGTATCCCTCTACCGGGTTTTTGTCTTCTTTTATTATTGGAACAATGTCGTCAAACGCACTTAACGGAACATTGCCGCCTTTAAACGGTTTCAAGCGCTCATAAAGTTCTCTGACAACAGGCCCGTATTTCCAAGCCAAAAACTTGTTTCTAATCAGAGGGTTATCCTTCCCATTTTCGCCGATATAGAGCATATTGGCGAAGTAAAGCATTTTTTGAATTTGCAGAGGTGTCAACTTGCCCTCGGATAATTGGCAAAGCGCTTGCCCTCCCTGAGTGCATGAAATCGTCACCTTCTCTGGTACCTTTTCAAAAACGCTGTCTTGGCTCCCTTTTGCATCTCTGAACATCTCCTGAATGATCTCCAAGAGAAACTCCCGGCTCCTCCATGGCTTCGGACTTCTTTCCACGTATTTGACGAACTTCCATCCCAGATTTCTAGCCTGAACTCCCCTCCCTCTCGTATCTTTGAAGAACTTCCCATAGTCTAGGATTCCCGCCCTGAATTCTCTTTTCTTTAACATTCTAAAATGACTCCACGAATTAACCAGTAAAACGAACTGATTGACCGCCTCTGACTCCTATCCGGAGTTTAGGTGATTTGGTGAAGAGTAGCAAGAATAATCGGAGAACAATAGCCAAATTTCTCAAAATCTTCCCAGTTTTTTCTATAAATTTCGCAAAGTTATTATAAGATTGAAAACGTTCTCAAGTATTGAATGTACGGTTTAGGTTTACGGGATGCATCACCTTTACGTTGAAAGGTGACGTTTTGTGGTCATACGGAGTAGCAGGTTGAAAGCTTGCCGGGTTGCGCCGATGTCGGCCTTGTTTTGCCCGACAATATCGAACGCGGTTCCGTGTGCGGGGGTGGCAATGGGAATGGGGAGGCCGCCAACAAGGGTTACGCCGCGGTCGAATCCGAAGAGTTTCATGGCGATTTGTCCCTGGTCGTGGTACATCGTCACGACAGCGTCGACTTCGCGGCGTTTGGCCTTGAGGAAAACAGTGTCCGACGGCCATGGACCCGAGATGTTCATTTGTTTTTGTTGAAAGGATTGGACGACAGGGGTGATGACGTCAATTTCTTCGCGTCCGAATTTTCCGTTGTCGCCGGCATGCGGGTTAAGGGCGGCGACGGCGATGGCGGGACGCGCCTTACCTGCTTGCCGGAGAGTGTCGTGGGCGAGTTGGATGGCATTGGCGATACCGTCGGGCGTGATGTGGGCGGCTACGTCCTTGAGAGCGATGTGGCTGGTGACGCGGGTTGTCATAAGTTCGTCGAGAACGTTGATTTCGCCGTGGTGTCCATCAAAGTTGATGTAGTTGGCGATGTATTGGTGCTCGTCCTGCTGTGCAAGTCCGGCTTTTGTCATTGCGGCTTTGTTGAGGGGGGCGAAGAGAACACCGTTAACGAGTCCCTCGGTTGCAAGATCAAGGGCTTTGTCGAGGCAGCGCAGGGCCGCGCGTCCGCTTGCCTCGGTTACCTCGGCGGGGCGGACTTCGTTTTCGGAAATGGTGTCAATATGCAACTGCGCACACCCCTTGAAGCGGGCTATGTCCGTTTCGTCAATAGCATCGAGGTCAACTTTGACGTTTGCCTGTCGTTCGCCTTGCCGTAGAAGGTGGTCATCACCGACGAGAAGAATGTTAGCTTCTTGCCGCGTGGCTTCGTCGGCGAGCAATTTGGCGACCAGTTCCGGACCGATTCCGGAAGGATCCCCCAGTGTGATGGCGAGTTTTGATTTTGTCATTGGATTCAGCAGCCCCATCTCAAGACAACGGGGTCGAGAGGCCGGAGCAGTTCGAGAAGTTGGGCGCGAGTGTCGGGATGGAGGGGAGGGACGGGGTGCCTGCAAAAATCCGAGTTAATGACGCCGCCTTCCATCATTGCGGTTTTTGCGGCGCGGAATCCGCACTGTCGGTTCTCGAAGTTGATAACGGGAAGGACGTTGTTGTAAATGCGTCCGGCGTCTTGCCGGTTTCCCGCAATGTGCTGACTGATGACGGGCTTGACGAGGTCGGGGATGAGGGCGGAGGTCATGGAACCGGTTGCGCCGGCGTTCAGGTCCGCGACCAGGGTGATGCCTTCCTCGCCGTCGAAAGGTCCTTCGACGGCGTCGCCCGCGGCGGCGAGAAGGGCACGGATTTTTGTTGCGGCTTGCACGGATTCAATTTTGAAGAGTTTGACCATTTCGATGTCGCGCGCCATTCGAGCGAGCAGGTCGATGGGAAGCTCGACACCGGAGAGCGGGGCGTCCTGTACCATGATGGGGATGCCCGCATCGGAGACGCGGACGAATTGCTCGAAGGTTTGTTCTGCGTTTCCCTTGAGGGTCGCACCGTGATAAGGAGGCATCATCATGACGATATCGGCGCCGAGTTGCTTGGCTTCACGTGCGCGAGCGAGAACGATGTCGGTTGCGAAATGGCTGGCGGTTACGATGACGTGGACGCGTCCCTGTATGTGTTCGAGTGCAATTTTTGTGAGGGTTTTTCGTTCGTCGTCGGAAAGAAGAAATTGTTCGGAGAAGTTTGCGAGGATGCAAATACCGTCAACGCCTTGGTCTATCATGCAATCGAGGACGCGCTTCATTCCCTCGGTATCGATGTCGCCGTTCGGGAGGAACGGAGTGGGCGCTACGGGATAGATGCCCGTGTATCCTGCGTGTGAAGCCATCGGTTTGTTACTCGTGGATATTGAAGTGTTTCAGGTGCTTGTCGCTGATGGAGATTCCCAGCCCCGGAAGGCCGTCGTCAAGTTGGATGCATCCGTCAACGGCTTGCGCCTCGCCATCAAAGATATAATAGAAGAGTTCGTTGCCGACTTCCACATCAAAAACGGGGAAGTATTCGCTGAGGGGGCAGTTGGTATTTGCCATGGAGAGGTGGTAGTTGTGGGCCTGCCCGGCGTGCGGGATGACGGGGATTTGATGAGCTTCGGCGATGGCGTTGATTTTTTGCGCGGCGGTGATGCCGCCGACGCGGTTGGTGTCGTATTGGAGAACGCTGACGGCTTTTTGCTCGATGAGGTCTTTGCAACCGATGATGGAGAATTCGTGCTCGCCGCCTGAGATGGGAGTGCCGCCCGTTGCGTTGAGTTCGATGTATCCGGCCACATCGTCGGCGATGACAGGTTCTTCGAGCCAGCGCAACTCGAATGGTTCGAGTTTCGGAAGCATCCGTTTGGCGTAGTCGAGGTTCCAGCCCATATAGCAATCCAGCATGAGATCGTTATCATAGCCGATGACTTCGCGGGCGGCCTCGACGCGTTTGAGATTTTCGCGCATTCCCGCCATTCCGTCTTTCGGACCGAATCCAAAACGGCTTTTGAAAGCGGTGTATCCGTCACGCAGCGCGGTTTCGGCTTCCTTTTGCATGTTCTCGATGGAGTCGGCGTAGAGTTTGGAATAATAGACGGGGATTTTTTCTTTGGTGCGTCCGCCCAGGAGTTTGAAAACGGGTTTGCCTGCGAGTTTTCCCATCAAATCCCAGACGGCAATGTCGATAGCGGAAATGGCGATCATTCCGATGCCTTTACGTCCCCATGCGTGGGATCGGCGATACATTTTTTCCCAGATGTAGGCATAGTCGAAGGGGTCCGCGCCGATGACAAGAGGTGCGAGGTAAGCGTCAATGGCGGTTTTGACCGCTTGTGGCGCGAGGGCCGCATTCCCGATGCCAACGATGCCGTCATCGGTTTCGACTTCGCATGTAAGCCATTGATGGAAGCGGAAAGAAGACATTGCATCGCCGGTTTCACGGAGGGCGTCGGAGGCGTTGGTGCAGAAATGTCCCTGCGGCGGAACGGTGGGACCTGTCCAGTTCCAGACTCGGGCTCGTATGGAAGCGATGTGACTCATGTGGTGTTACTCCTGTTGCGTTGGGATGGGTGGAGACGTTGGAAGAGCGCACGCAGAGGCGCGGCGAAAAGTGCAAGGGCGGTGAAGACGAGAAAAAGCAAAGACAGCGGGCGTGTCACAATGAGCCACCACTTTTCGTCAAGCATGACCATGGACTGCCCGAGCCGTTGTTCGAGAATTCCTCCGAGCAGGAGTCCGATGGCGAGGGGAACGACGGAGAATCCGTAGAGGCGCATGAAGTATCCGATGATGCCCGCGACGAGGGCGGTGTAGACGTCGAAGAGGGATTGGTCGAGGGCGTATGCTCCGACGATGGAAAACATGAAGACGCACGGCCAGAGCAGTTGGACGGGAATGAGGGTTACACGGGCAAAGGCTTTTGCGCCGTAGAGTCCGATGACGAGGAACATAAGGTTAACGAGGAGCATTGACCAGAAGATGGCAAAGGCAAAATTTGCCTGATCGGTAAACATTGTAGGGCCCGGGCGAAGTCCGTGAACGAGGAGTCCGGCGAGGATGACGGCTGCGGTGGGAGAACCTGGAATTCCGAGCGCAAGGGTTGGAACCATTGCCCCGCCGGTTGCCGAGTTGTTTGCGGCTTCGGATGCGGCGATGCCTTCGGGGGCGCCTTTGCCGAATTCCTGCGGGGTTTTCGACCATCGACGGGCTTCGTTGTATCCGATCATGGAGGCGACGGTCGCGCCTTCTGCGGGAAGGATTCCAATGAAGGTCCCGATGCCGGAGGAACGGAGGATGGTTTTCCAGACGCGGCGGTAATCTTCCTTGGAGGGAAGTTTAACGGCTTTCATGGTGATGGTTTTACGCTCGAGGGAGATGCGCCCGGCCTGAATGAGAAGTTCGGAGATTCCAAAAACGCCAATCATGACGGGAACGAATCCGATTCCGTCAGAGAGTTCGGGGTATCCGAAAGTGAATCGCTTGACGGAGGTGAGGAGGTCCGTTCCGACGGTCGCGAGGAGAACGCCGGCCGCGCCGGCTATGAGGTTTTTTATGGGAGAGCCGCCGCCGATACTAACGAGCATGGAGAGCCCGAAAAGGGTGAGGGCGAAGTATTCGGGAGGCGAGAAGTTATAAGCAAGACGTGCGAGGAGAGGGGCAGCGATCATGAGGCAAATGACGGAAAAGACACCGCCGAGGGTGGACGCAACAACAGCGAGCCCGAGTGCGCGTCCCGCTTCGCCACGCAACGCCATGGGATATCCGTCAAGGCAGGTTGTAGCGGATGCGGAAGTTCCCGGTGTGTTGATGAGGATGGCGGTTATGGCACCCGCGAATGTTGCGGAACAGTATATGGCGGCAAGGATGGCGATCGCCGCGACGGGCTCCATTGTGAGGGTGAAAGGAAGAAGGAGCGCGGCACCGGTGGTGGCATTGAGTCCGGGAAGCGCACCGATGAGGACGCCCGCAAGAGTGGCGGCAATTAGAAGCGCAATGAGAGCGGGATCGGCGAGGGTCGCAAGTCCGGCGAAGAGAGGGGACATTGGAAAATAAGAAACGCGGGGCTTAGCCGTACCAGAGGTTGGTGAGCAATCCGCGCGGGAACCGGATTCGGAAAGCGAGGTCGAAGACGAAGAAGAGTGCGGCGGGCGCGGCGAGTCCGATGACGGCGAGTCGTTGCGGACGCTTTTCACCCCACAGCCACATCAGCGCCGCGCCGAAGAATCCCAATGCAAGGAACATGTCGAGGGGGAGAAGAAGGACGAACCCAACCATAAGCCCGATGGTTTTCCATGTGGCCGGGGGAACGGGCTCGTGGTCCTCTATGGGGTCGCGCCATGCCATCAGGCATGTGAGAAGGATGATGGCGACGGCAACGAGTCGCGGAAAGTCCGCCGGTTGGATGCCGCGTTTGAGAATGGGCGGCATTTCGGCGAAGGAGGTTGTGATATAGACGGCGACGAGAGCGACCCCGATGATGACGGCGGGAACGACTCGTCGCGACAGATTGCTGCTTGGCTTAATCTCGTCGATTTCAGGCACCTCTCACCCAACTACCACGCACACGCGGCACGCGCGCAACACATGAACGAGCGCGGGTTATTCGATGAAGCCCAATTCTTTGAGGGCTGCGGACATATCGTTGACCATGGTATTCAACTGGTTTCCCCATTCTTGGGAACCGACGACGGAGGTCGAGTCGAGTCCGACCGAAGTGAGAAAGCCCTGATAAACGTTGTGGTTCATGGACTTCAAAAGGGCGGCTTCGATTTTTTCCGCGACGTCGTCCGGAGTGTCTTTGTGGACGACGAATCCGCGCACGGTGGAAAAGCTGACGGGAATTCCCATTTCCTTGGCAGTGGGCGTGTCGGGAAGGGCGGACATCCGGTTGTCGGCGAGGACAACGATGGGACAGACGTCGCCCGCATCGATTTGGCTTCCGGCCTCAGCAAGGTTGAGAACGGCGGCGTCTACGGCACCGGCGACGAGTTGCGTCGCGAGCTCTCCACCTCCGTCGAAGGGCAGAATCTTCGGAGTTTGCATTCCGCCTTTTTTGGTGAACATGAAGGCGGAAACATCGTCAATGTTGCCGAGATGCGTCGTGCCGTAGGTAATGGGCTCGTTTTTCTGCTGGGCGACGAAATCATCGGCGTCATTGTAGACGCCGCAACGCACCATGAGGATTTGCGGGTCGTCGGTGCCGCGGGCGATGGGACGCACGTCGGAGAGTTTCATCTCGGTTTCATTTTTAGCCACGGTAGCGGCATGTCCAATGGTGAAGGTGAGGATGGCATGTCCGTCTGATGGAAGGGTAAGGTAGTGGTCCATGGCCACGGCCCCGCCGCCGCCTTTCTTGTTGACAACAACCATGTCGCTTCCGATCTCGCGACGGGCGCGAAGCATCATCATTCGAGTTGTCACATCGGTTCCACCGCCGTTTCCGGCGTGGGTGATGACTTCAACGGTTTTTTCCGGATACTCGGCAACGGCGGTTTGGATTCCAATCGCGCCTGCTGCAAGGGTTACCGCGCTGATGGCAACGGATTTAAAGATTGCTGATTTCATGGGTGATCCCTCCATATTTGCAATTTGCGGAAGGCTCACTGTTCACCTTCCAATAATTCACAGGTTACGGCGTTTTATTCACTTGAGTCAAACATATTTTGGTGCTTATATATGGGAACTGCAAAGTTTACAAAAGGCCGTTATGCGCGCCAGAATTTCCGTAATACGAGGGATATGACGATGGATGGAAAAAGCCTTATCGCAGGGGAATGGACGGCGGGAGAGGGCACGTTTCAAAGCGCTCCCGCTACGGGAGAGCCGGTCAATTACACCAAGGGTACGCCCGAACTGGTCGCGCGCGCTTGCGTTGCGGCAGAGGATGCTTTCTGGTCCTACGGCTACTCCACGCGCGAAAGTCGTGCCGCGTTTTTGGACAAGGTCGCCGACGAGATTGATGCGCGAGGTGAGACGATTACCGAAATCGGTTGCGCCGAGACCGGTCTGCCTTCCGCACGCTTGGAGGGCGAACGCGGTCGCACCATCGGTCAACTCAAGCTTTTTGCCAATCACATCCGCAAGGGCGATTACCTCGATTACCGCCATGATTCCGCTTTGGCCGATCGCCAACCTTTGCCGCGTCCGGACATAAAAATGGTGCAACGTCCCATCGGACCCGTGGCTGTTTTCGGCGCATCGAATTTTCCGCTGGCGTTTTCAACGGCAGGCGGTGATACCGCGGCTGCGCTGGCGGCGGGTTGTCCGGTGATAGCCAAGGGCCATCCGGCCCATCCGGGAACGGGTGAAATTGTGGCGGAAGCCATTGACGCCGCCCGCCGGGGCGAGGGCCTGCACCCCGGAGTTTTCAGTTTTGTGCATGACGGGGGCAACGCTGTTGGCGCGGCATTGGTGCAAGACCCGTTCATCAAAGCGGTGGGATTCACCGGATCGCTTCGGGGCGGACGTGCGCTTTTCGATCTTTGCGCCGCGCGGGATGAACCAATTCCGTTCTTTGGCGAACTGGGATCGGTCAATCCGATGTTCCTGCTGCCGGAAGCGGTCAAGGCGCGCGGTGCCGAGATTGCCCGCGGCTGGGCGGCTTCCCTCACCATGGGCGCGGGTCAGTTCTGCACCAATCCGGGGCTTGCATTCGTATCAGACGGCTCCGACGCCGAGGCTTTCATTGCAGAAACCGTAAACGCTTTGGGAGAAAGTGTCGCGCAGACCATGCTGACCGATGGTATTGCACAAGCTTTCCGTAATGGACGCGACAAGGTTTCCTCAATTCCGGGAGTGGAAACACTCTGCGCCGGTGTTGCGGACCACCGGTCTGTCGGCGCTTTTCTTTACCGTGTTTCGGCTGATACGTTTGAAGCCAATCCCGTGCTCGCACATGAAGTCTTTGGTCCGCTCGGGATTGTCGTGGTCGCAGACACCGCCAAAACGTTTCGGTCGCTGGCGGGGTCTCTGGAAGGCCAATTGACGGCAACCCTGCATTCAGATGGCGGTGACGCCCGGTTGGCCGCCGATCTCTTGCCGGTGCTGGAACGCAAGGCCGGGCGCATTATTTTAAACGGGTTTCCGACCGGCGTCGAAGTTGCCGACAGCATGGTGCATGGCGGCCCGTTTCCCGCATCTACAAATTTCGGAGCGACTTCGGTGGGCACTTTGGCCATCCGCAGATTTTTACGTCCTGTTTGTTATCAGAACCTGCCGGACGAAATGCTTCCGACAATTTGAAATATTTGAGTCCCGGGTGGAACCGGGGCCCAATGGTAAGGTCTGCAAACCAACCCAAAG
>JAPOUT010000032.1 GCA_026708545.1 Hyphomicrobiales bacterium | reverse complement strand
CCAGCCGATGCCCGAGGTCAAACGAAAACGTTCCTCGAAAAGCGCAACGCCGCCGCTGCGAACGGCGTCCTCGATGGTGTCGACAAGCATGCGCGAAGTGGTGTTGCGGAGCGCGCGCTTTCCGCACTCGGAATAATCGCGAGATGTTCCCGCCGTTACGGCTCCGCCGCCCGCGCCTTCAAAACCGCCGGAATCATTAAAACGGTTGCGGATGGTAAAAGGGTCATCGCTTTCGGAGCAACCGAGCACGCTGCTCCACAACCGCTCAAGTTCTGCCTGCGTTCGCACGAACAGGGTATCGTCCGCCTCCGAGGACGAGGACAGCCCGGCAACCAACAAAAGCAAAAACGCTCCCGCGGGCAACAGAAACGACCGCAGAACTGCATTTTTTATAATCGGCCTGAAGTCCAAAAGCATGATACTGACGAACCCGTAATTGACCCCCTAAACGCTGAAGCGGAACGATAACACATACGGCGATTGAAGTCATCAGCGTAACTTCGGGAAGTTACACGAGAATTCTTGAAAGGAATTACACCTTTAAGTGGCAATTCCCCCGAAAAACCAGGCCGCTTCCTGCCTTTCTTTGATTTTCGACATTCAAGAAAACCCGACTTCTGTCACCGAATTTTGAAAAGTTATGCTTATGTTTTGATTTAATATTGATTTGTAAGAGATTGATAAAAAAGAAAACTCTCCTGAATTCACTTGCATGCAAAAAAATTCGAGACTTGCGGCGCAAGCGGGATTTTACGGACTGCGGCTTCCTTGCTGCCGCTTCGGTAAAAACTTCTTCATGCCTTTGTGCGCAAGGGCGTCGGCGCGCTCGTTGCCGGCATTGCCGGAATGCCCCTTCACCCAAAACCATTCCACCCGGTGACGCTTCAACGCCTTTTGAAGCCTCTGCCACAAATCGGCGTTCTTGACCGGCTTGCGCGAAGATGTGCGCCATCCGTTCGACTGCCACATCTTCATCCACTGCGTGATTCCGTTGCACAAATATTTCGAGTCCGTATGGATGCGAACACTGCAAGGTTGCTTCAACGCCTCCAGCGCCACAATCGCCGCGGTTAACTCCATGCGGTTGTTGGTGGTATCCGGCTCGCCGCCGCATAGTTCCTTGCGCGCCTGCCCGTGCAGCAGCAACACCCCCCACCCGCCCGGGCCGGGATTTTCCGAGCACGCCCCGTCCGTGTAAATGTCGACGCGCCCGCTCACGGCTCGAGTCCGTAACCCTTGATGTCCTTGATGCCGTCGTGAAAGCGCAACTTAACCAGATATTCCATCGGGTCTTTGGGCGTGACCAACGAACCGTCAACATGATAAATCAAGTCATGCAGGCGTGTTAACGCAAAACGTATTGCCGCGCCGCGGCATAAAAGCGGCAGCGCATCAATTTCGTCTTTTTGCAGCGCGCGTGCCTGTTGATATCCGCCGAGAAGTGCGCGGGCGTTATCAGGAGCAAAATTCCACTCCGGCGTAAAACACCACGCATTCATGCAAATGGCGATGTCGTAGGCGAGAGAATCGTTGCAGGCAAAGTAAAAATCAATCACGCCTTTGAGTTCGCCGCCGCGAAAGAGGATGTTGTCGGGAAACAAATCCGCGTGAATGATTCCGCCGGGCAAATCCTCGCGCCAGTTTTGCTCGATCCCGTCCATGGCGGCGTGGAGCTCGTCGCGCACGTCATGGGGATAAGTGTCGATCTTCTTTTCGCAAACCTGCAGCAATCCGCGCCAGGTGGACATTCCCTGCGTGTTGGCGCGCGTGAGCGAAAATCCCTGCGACGCCAGATGCAGTCGCGCCAGCACGTTCCCCACTTGCGCGCAATGCTCCGGCGAAGCCTTGTGAATCGAGACTCCCTCGAGAAACTGTATCAACGCGGCGGGACGCCCTTCGAGAACGCTTTGAACCCGGCCGCTTTTATCGGCGATCGGCTTGGGACAGGGAAAGCCGCGGGCGCAAAGATGGGCCGTTAGAGCGAGAAAAAAAGGAACGTCCTTTTCTGCAACGCGTTTTTCATAAAGCGTGAGTATGAACCGTCCCTTGTTGGTTTGCAGGAAATAATTGGAATTCTCAACGCCCTCGGCGATGCCTTTGAAGGCGAGAACCTCGTCCATGTCGTAGGCTTTAAGGAATTCGTGCAGCGCCTCGGCGGAGACGTGGGTGTAAACCGCCACCGCGCCTACTCCTGCAACGCGACGGGAAGCTTGAAAGAAACGCGTTCTTCCGTCGAGGCAATCTCTTCGATGACGAGTTGAAACCGCTTTTGCAACTCGGCAATGATTTCCTGCAGCAGCCTCTCCGGGGCCGAGGCCCCCGCCGTCAGGCCGACGCGCTCCGGTGTCGCGAATTCGTCCCAGTCAATGTCGCCGACATGGTTGATGAGCTGCGCGCGCCTGCATCCCGACTGCTTCGCCACCTCCACCAGCCGCAGCGAATTCGACGAGTTGTGCGCCCCCACGACCAGCATGATGTCGACTTTGTCGGCGATGTTCTTGACCGCCCTCTGCCGGTTGGCGGTCGCATAGCAGATGTCCTCGCGCTGGGGGCCCTTGATGCCGGGGAAACGCCGCTGCAGGGCCGCGACAATCTCGGCGGTGTCATCCAGGGAGAGAGTCGTCTGCGTGATATAGGCAAGCCGTTCGGGCGTGCGGGGCGCAATGGCGTCGACATCCTTGATGTTCTCGACCAGAAGTATGGCGCCCGGAGGCAACTGCCCCATGATACCGGCAACCTCGGGGTGTCCGGCATGGCCGATGAGAATAATCTCGTAGCCCGCCTCCCAGCGGCGCGAGGCCTCCCCGTGGACTTTCGAGACCAACGGACAGGTCGCATCAATATACTCAAGACGGCGGCGGTCGGCCTCCGCATACACCGACTTCGCCACGCCGTGCGCCGAGAACACCACGCAGGCGTCCTGGGGAACTTGCTCAAGTTCATCGACGAAAATCGCGCCCCGCTCCTCCAGTTCGCGCACGACGAAGCGGTTATGCACAATCTCGTGACGCACGTAAACCGGCGCGCCGAACTTGTCCAATGCCTTCACAACTATTTGAACGGCGCGGTCAACTCCGGCGCAAAAACCCCTTGGAGAGGCAAGCAGTAACTGCAACTTCGGGCGTGAATCCATCTTTTTCGGGCTCTTGATTCGGATGCGTTGTCCCATTATACTCCCACGCATACGAATAAAGTGAAAGTAATGTCGACTGGTGTGA
The DNA here is from genome assembly GCA_026708545.1 of Hyphomicrobiales bacterium. Classification (GTDB taxonomy): domain Bacteria; phylum Pseudomonadota; class Alphaproteobacteria; order JAPOUT01; family JAPOUT01; genus JAPOUT01. Next base: position 39,918 of record JAPOUT010000032.1, on the reverse strand, counting down.
TGTTAAGAAAGTTTTCAGTGATTGCGCTGTTGTTTCTCGGTGCCTGCGGGAACGCGGACGGAGACAACCATGAAATCGAAGAACTCGTCAATCTGGGCGCGCGAGGCTCGGTGGTTTGTCCGCCCGTCTCAATACTGCCGCTGACCGCACGCATCACCTTCTTCGAAGAGGATACGGAATCGGTGGTCTATCGCGCCAGCCTCGATTCGGCGATTATTTCGTGCACTCCCAAAAGGGACGGACTCCCCCAAAGCGCCAACATCTCCTTCAGCGGCATCGCCGAAAGCGACAAAGCCTCAATTATCACCGGTGAGCTGCCCGTGTTTCTGACCGTCCTCTACCAGCAGAGAATCGTCTATCAAAAGCGGGTCGAGGACCTCGCCGTCGTCTTCACGCCGGAGATGACAAAACTTGCCTACAGCGGCAAGTTCGAGGACGTTGCCATCCCCGAAGTCTCCAAGGCCGCGCGCGAGGACTTGCGCTTTCTCGTCGGCTTTCAATTGAACAAGAGGCAGCTGCAGTATAATCGGCTGACATCAACGCCATGAGCAATCCGAAACAAACACCCCTGTACGGCCTGCATCAAGAACTCGGCGCGAAGGAAACCGTCTTCGGCGGGTATTTGATGCCGGTGTCCTATCCGAACGGCTCGTTGCAGGAGCATCGACACACGCGCACCCGCGCCGGTTTGTTCGACATTTCCCACATGGGACAGGCGCGCATCCGCGTTGCCCCCGACGCTTTCGAAAAAGTCGCCGCTCCTTTCACCGGCGACATCGACACGCTCGCACCGGGAGAGATGGTCTATTCGCTGATGACCAACGATACCGGCGGCATCCATGACGATGTCATCGTTGCACGCCTGCCCGAAGGCGATGGCGGCGGCGACGGCTTCCACATCACCGTAAACGCCGGCGGCAAAGAGGCCAACCTCGCCTATCTCGCCGGCGCCCTCAAGAGCGTCGGCGCGTTGCAAGAGCAGGACGACAAGGCGCTTCTGGCATTGCAAGGCCCCCGTGCGGTGCATGTGTTGGAGAAAGAGTTGGGATGTTCTTTTGCCGACCTCTTCTTCATGCAGTGTCGCTGGATCGCTTGGAAAGACATCACCTGCCTGGTTGCGCGTTGCGGTTATACCGGCGAAGACGGCTTCGAGATTTCCATCCCCGCCGCGCATGCCGAGGCGTTTGCGCGCGCGCTGCTGGCGCACGAAGAGGTCGAGGCAATCGGCCTGGGCGCAAGGGATTCCCTGCGCATGGAAGCGGGACTGAGTTTATACGGCCAGGACATTACCGCGACCACCACGCCGATTGAGGCGGGACTTGCGTTCTTTGTCTCCAAGCGCCGGCGCGAGCGCAAGGATTTTCCGGGCAGCGACACCATCATCGAGCAATTGAAGACACGTCCGAATCGCCGTCTCGTCGGATTGCTGCCGCAAGACAAGGCTCTGTTGCGCCCCCATGCCGAACTTCTCGACAAAAGCGGGGCAGTCATCGGCGAGGTCACAAGCGGAGGTTTTGGTGCAAGTTTCGGGGGGGCGATAGCCCTGGGTTATGTTGCCCGGGGCTTTGAATCGCCCGAGAGCGAGGTTTTTGCAAAAGTTCGCTCGCGGGAAATAACGGCACGCGTCACACGCCTGCCATTCGTTAAACACAATTACTACAGGAAGTAGAGGAACAAATGAGCGAGAAACAATACACGAAACAACATGAATGGCTGTCGGTAGACGGCGACGTGGGCACGGTCGGCATCAGCGAACATGCGCAGGACCAACTGGGCGACGTCGTCTATGTCGAACTGCCCGCTGTCGGCAAAACACTCGAAGCAAATGCGGAGATGGCCGTGGTGGAATCAAACAAGGCCGCGAGCGATGTCTACGCCCCGGTTGCCGGCGAGGTGATCGAGGTGAATCCGCAATTGGAAGAGCGTCCCGAACTCATCAACGAAAGCGCCGAAGACAAAGGCTGGCTGGTAAAGCTGCGGCTGAACGCGGACGCCTCCGCGGATTCGCTAATGAGCGCGGCGGACTATCAGAACTTCGTTAAAAACGAATCTTAATGCGTTATCTGCCTTTATGCGAGCGCGAGCGCGCCGAAATGTGCGCTCGCATCGGTGTTGCTTCGGTCGAGGAGTTGTTTCACGACATTCCTGCCTCCGTTCGCCTGGACGCAAAAACACAGTTGCTACCCGACCATCTCGGGGAGATTGAAGTCGAAGCGGTGATGCGCGAACTCGCGGCGGGCAACCGCGCGGCGGGGGACGGTCCCTTCTTCGTCGGTGCGGGCGCCTATCGCCATCATGTTCCCGCAAGCGTCGACCACCTCGTTCAACGCTCCGAGTTCATGACATCCTATACGCCCTACCAGGCCGAGATAGCGCAGGGCAACCTGCAGGCGATGTTTGAGTTTCAAAGCTTCGTTTCCCTTCTCACCGGCATGGAGGTTGCCAACAGCTCGATGTATGACGGATCGACCGCATGCAGCGAGGCGGTGGCGATGGCGCACCGGATAACCGGACGGAAGAAAGCGGTGCTTGCCGGCGGCTTGCATCCGCATTATCGCGAAGTCGTCGAAACGATGAGCCGGTTCGCAGGCGACGAAGTCGAAAACCTCGAAATAGGTTCGAAGGATGTCGGCATCGACCGCATTGACGGTGAAACTTCCTGCATCGTGGTGCAGACGCCGGATTTCTTCGGCAACCTTCACGATCTCACCGCGCTGGGAGAAGCCGCGCACAAGCACGGCGCGCTGTTGATTGCGGTAACGACGGAGGTTGTATCGCTCGGATTGTTGCGTTCGCCCGGATCGATGGGCGCGGATATTACAGCCGCGGAGGGACAGTCACTCGGCAACAGCTTGAATTTTGGCGGTCCCTATGTCGGCCTGTTTGCAACCCGCGAAAAGCACTTGCGCAAGATGCCCGGCCGCCTTGTCGGCGAAACCACCGACGAGGACGGCCGCCGCGGATTTGTCCTGACCCTGTCGGCGCGGGAGCAGCACATCCGCCGGCAGAACGCCACCAGCAACATATGCACGAACTCGAACCTGTGCGCGATGGCGTTTGCAATCCACCTTGCATTGCTGGGAGAAAAGGGTTTGCAGCGGCTCGCGCGCATTAACCACGCGCGCGCCGTCCGACTCGCGGACATGCTTGACAGCATTGCAGGCGTGAAACTGGTAAATGAGAATTTCTTTAATGAATTCACCATCGAGATTGAAGGACGCAACGGCAGCGATGTCATAGAGTCTCTTGCCGGGGAAAACATCCTGGGCGGCGTTCCCGCGGCGCGTTTTTATCCCGAAAACGAATCGATGCGCTCGCTGGTTGTCGTGGCCGCGACGGAATTGTGCCGCGATGAAGACATGCAGAGGTATCACGATAGTTTGCGGAATCTGTTGAAAGGGGAAAAATCATGAGCGAAGAAACAAAGCAAGCGCGCTCGAAGGGACTCCATCTTGAGGAGCTTTTGCTGTTCGAGATTGACAGCGATGCCTGCGGCGTCGACATGGACGAGCCGGAAGATTTCACTCCCCGCCTCGGCGGACTGCAGCGCAAGGATGCGATCGGCCTGCCGGGATTGTCCGAGCCCCAGGTAATGCGCCATTACAGCCGGCTCGCCCGGCAGAATTATTCAATCGATGACGGCATCTACCCCCTCGGCTCGTGCACGATGAAGCACAATCCCCGCCTGAACGAGAAAATGGCGCGGCTTCCGGGTTTTGCCGATATCCATCCGTTGCAGCCGGTCTCGAGCGTCCCGGGCGCCCTGCGCCTAATGGAAGCTTTGAGCGAAAAACTGCGCCTGTTGACGGGCATGCCCGCTATTGCGATGACGCCTCGCGCGGGCGCGCATGGCGAGTTGTGCGGGATGATGGCCATCCGCAGTGCGTTGGAATCCCGCGGCGGCGAGGCTGCCGGACGCAAGCGGATATTGGCGCCGGAATCGGCGCACGGAACGAATCCGGCAACGGCCGCGATGCTGGGTTTTGAAGTTGACCCGATTCGCGCGACTTCCCGCGGCGAAATTGATTTTGAAGAGCTGCGCTCGAAATTGGACTCGTCCGTTGCCGCGATCATGATTACGAATCCGAACACGTGCGGCCTGTTTGAAACGCAGATGATCGAGATTGCCGATGCAATCCACGATGTCGGCGGGTATTTGTATTGCGACGGTGCGAACTTCAACGCCATTCTCGGGCGTGTTCGCCCGGGGGATCTTGGCGTGGACGCAATGCATATCAACCTGCACAAGACCTTCTCGACGCCCCACGGCGGCGGAGGGCCGGGCGCGGGACCCGTGGCACTGTCGGAACGATTGGCATCGTTCGCGCCGCTACCCTGCGTGCTGTCGACGCAGGACGGCCTGCGCCTGATTGAAACGCAAGCGGACGCGCACGAACACGGCGCTTCGCCGTTCGGACGTTTGGGAGCGTTTCACGGGCAGATGGGGATGTTCACGCGTGCGCTGACATACATATTGAGTCACGGCGGAGACGGTTTGCGCCAGGTGAGCGGCGATGCGGTTTTGAACGCGAACTATGTGCGCGCTTCTTTGCAGGATGTCCTTGAGGTTGCGTTTGACAGGATTTGCATGCATGAGGCCTTGTTCAGTGACGGAACTTTGCAGGCGGACGGCGTTTCCACGCTGGACTTTGCGAAGGCAATGATTGACCGCGGCGTCCACCCGATGACAATGTATTTCCCGCTGGTCGTTCACGGCGCGATGTTGATTGAGCCGACAGAGAGCGAATCAAAGGCGAGTTTGGATTCCTTCATTTCGTTGATGCGGGAGTTGGCACAGTCTTCCGCCGAAGACAAGAAGGCGTTTGCGAAAGCGCCCCTGCACGCCCCGCGCAAACGTCTCGACGAGACGAAAGCCGCCCGCAAACCCGTGTTGTCGTGGCGCGGCTGACCGGAAAAATCACAACCGTGCTTTAAAAAAATCCTTCCTTGAAATTTTCGAGGGCGAATCCCGTCCCGCAACCGACTTGCAAGCACGTCCCGGCAAACCGTTGACAAGAATAAACAAACAACGGCCGTGCGCAACACAACAAAACCCGCCTTGCCTTCATGCAGCCTCGTTGCCTGTTTCCAAGATGCGCGCGTTTTGTAATTTTTAACTTCGAAAAATATTTTTGCAAAAAAACTAAAAAAACTCTTGCACGAATCTTAAAAATCTGTAATATTCTCTTTCAGCGGTGCGTTAGCGCATGTTGCGTTGCTTGGACCAACGGCAACCTAAAGAGAGCTAAACATCGTGAAACCTTCGGCAAAACTTCTTTTGCTTCCGGTTGTTTCTTTGTTGTTTGGGGTGACGGCTTCTTCGCATGCGAACGAAGCCCTTTTTTCGAAGTCATCCCGGACGCTGGAACAATTGTGGAGCGGCACCCTTGAATGTCATGACCACGCAAGCGCAAACGCGGGCTTTACTCCCCGCAACCGTTTCGATTCGGACGGAGCGACTTCTTCCCTTGACGAACCCGAACGGCGCGATTACGCCGAATGCGCCCGGCAATCCCTTCGAAACAGCAGTTCGCGCGCGCTCATCGAAACCATCGAGGATGGCGTCCGGCACGGCGGGGTTGCGCTCCTTGGCGAACGCTTCCGCCTGGACTCGAGCGTCTCGTGGGTGTGGGGCGAGAACGTGCGCGGGGAACTGGATGCCGTCATCCCCGTCTGGGGGAAAGAGTATTCTGACGGAACCGGGTCGGCCCTGTTCATACAGCCCGGCGCTGCTCTGTGGAACGGACTTGAAGGCGACGAGAGAGTCGATGCCAACTTAGGCATGGTGTACCGCTCGCATCTTAACGCGGAAACCGTCGCGGGAGGATCGTTCTTCTACGACCATGATTTCAAGAACGGACACAATCGCCTCGGGGCGGGCGTGGACGTGCAAAGCGGAGTTATGCACCTCTCTGCAAACTACTACCATCCAATCAGCGATTGGCGCGAAAGCAGGGAAAACCACGAAGAACAAGCCCTGCAAGGCGTGGACTTCAGTCTCGGGCTTGCGCTGGACAAAGTCCGTCTCAGCGGAACTCTCGGTGTTTGGCGCTTCGAGGGCGATCTCGAGCAAGACAAAAACGACTGGCGCCCCTCCATTGATGTCGAGGGAGGATACCAGGTGCTGCCCGGGGTGTTTCTGGAGGGCGGTTATGAACACCACGACGGTAAAAATTCACTCGATTCGCGCTGGCGTGCCGGCCTGGCGTTCCGCTTCTCGCTGCCCAGTCTCGAAGGAGCAACGGTAAAAAGCAAATCCATGGCGGAGCCGAACCTTTGGCAGACGGCCCGACGGGAAAAGCGCATCCTCTACGAGGAACGCACCAAAATCGTCCCTTCGGTCGCGTCGATTGAGACCGCCGCAACCATTGAAGAGGGCGGCGATCCGTTCACCATGACTTTCGCTTTTGACAAGCCCTTGGAGCGCGAGGTTACAATCTTGCTTGCGCCGACGAGCGACTCGACGGCAAATCCCGAAGAATACACTTTGAGCGCGCATGCGATTGTCTCACCGCCGGAATCATTGGCAGGGGAAGAGTTATCCACCGATACGGAAACGGAAAACTCCCGGGGCCACATCGAGATGATTCTGCCGAGGCACACCACATCCCTGAATCTCACCTTCGCCGTTAACAACGACGAAGTCGGTGAAACCGACGAACTCGTCAGGCTGGCCGCGCACACCACGGGAGAAAATGCGCAATACGCCCGGTTTGACGGCGTTATGGAAGTGACCATTCTGCACAATGACAATTTCACCATCGGCTTCGCGGATGCGTCCTCGAGCGTCGAAGAAAATGCCGGAACGGCGTATCTGCTCTTGCAGCTCGGACACGCAGCCCCGGTTGGAGGCGTTTCCGTCAACGTCGATGCAGCCGGCGCAACCGACGACATCGCCTTTGCCTCTTCGGCAAGCATCACCGTCCCTGCAGGGACGCCGGAAGGACAGGTGGCACAATCGGTCGCCTCGATAGCCATCGACATCATTGACGACAACGATGCCGAAGCCAGCGAAACCGTCACCTTCACCATTTCGGAAGGATCCGGATTTCCCGCAAGCCCGTGGCAGATTGACCCGGACGCGGCCACCCATACCATGACCATTCTCGCAAGCGACCCGCTCAAGGGGGACGTCGGCTTCGCTCCCGGAAACCCCGCCTCCGCAAAAGAAGGCGACACCCTTACCCTGACGGTGATGTCGTCAGCGACGGCCGATGCCGACCTCCCCGTGACCTGGACAGCCGCGCCCGCCGGCAAGGTTCAAACCGCCACCGGAACCGTGACCATCGCAAACGGGAGCGACTCGCAAACCTTCTCCCTCGACATCAACGATGACAGCGCATCCGGACCCGCAGGGAGCATCACCGTCACCCTCGCCGCCCCCGATTTGCCGAACGGATGGTCGCTCGGAAATAACACGAGCCACGCCGTTGCCATTGACAACAACGGTGTCTCGCCCGATATTCTCGGTCCCACCACGAACGTGCAGCGAACTGTCAACTTTGCTGATGCAAGCACTCCGGTGAACGAAGGCGCCTCGGTCTCCACCACTCTCTCCGTCTCGCCGACGCCCGACGGGGAAGTGAAAATTCCCGTTCTCATTCCCGCCGACACCGACGCCTATACAATCACCGTCGCTCCCGCCGAAGCATTATCGGACGGCGAAATCACCTTCAACGCCGACAGGCCGAGCGTCACCCTCACCCTCAATGCGCCGGAAGATGACGGCGACACGGGCGACGAAAGTGTCCGCGTCACTCTCGGCACCCCCCTGCCCTCCAATTACTCCCCCGGCAGCAACGCCGCCTGGGCCGTCAACATCGCCGATAATGACGTTCCGGCCATCCCCGAGGCTGAAAAGGGCGGAACGGTCGGATTCGCGCCGCGCATCGGATCCTACAATTCCTATTTTGCCTTTGAAGGCACAAGCCTGCAAGTCCTGGTGGCTGTGCTGCCGTTCGACGGCACGGCCACCACCGTTGATCTCCCGCTCGCGTGGGAAGTCACGCAAGGCGCCGACAACATAGGCGGCGCACGCAGCGGAACCGTTGCCGTTGAGCAAGGGTCCGCATCCAGCGGATTCAACCTCGTTATCGCCGACGACTCCCAAGCCGAGCCTAACGAGAGAGTCACCATCACACTCACAAGGGGTGCGGGTTTGCCGAACGAGTGGAAGTTGGCATCGGCAACGCATACCTTCACCATCCTCGCAAACGACAACATCTTCACCCTTTCCCCGCCCCTGTCGAACACCATCAGCGAGAACACGGGCACGAGCATCGCCCTTAACTTCGACAATGACCTCCCCTCTCAGGCATACCTGCGCATTGGCGCTTCCGGGGTCTCAAGCGGTGATATCACCATCACCCCGGACAAGGGCGCAGACTTCCGTTGGGATCAAGACAACACCGGCGGCACGCTGGTAATTCCCGAAGACACGTCGTCCCCTGTCACTCTCAACATTGCCGTCGAGAACGATTCAACGCTTGAGCCCGGCAGCACCCTTGCCTTCGCGCTTGACGAAACGTATGCCTCGACACGCCTTCCGAGAGGCTGGAGCATAGACCCGTCCGGGAATACGCAAACCCTCACGGTTGTCGGCATACCGCCGGCCGCCAAAAACACCATCGGGTTTGAAACAACCAAGGTGCCTGTAGAAGAAGATGACGAAATTGTGCTGAATGCCGTCTTGAAGGATTCTGACGGCACACCGCTGGCGACGAGCGGCGCCGAAGCGATTGCGCTCAACGTATCCGTTGCCGCCGGCGGAGAGGAAACCTCCTTCTCCGGCACATCATTCGTCATTCCCGCCAACTCGACGCTCGAAAACGGCGCATATCGGATCGAAAACTTCTCCATCAGAAGGGACGGCGACCCCGAACTTGAAGAGACCCTCACTCTTTCCATGACGCAGGGCGCGAACTTCCCCTCTTCGGGCTGGGAGATTGATTCCCTCGCGAACAGCATCGACTTTATCATTGCGCCGAACGACAACATCATCACCTTCTCCGTGCCGTCGTTTGCGGAAATCCCCGAGAACGGCGGGAGCGCAACCATCACTGCAACCATCAACCAGCCGATTCCCGCGGGCGAAACCGCAACCGTTGCCATCACGCCGAGCGGAGACGCAACGAGCGACGATTACAACTTCTCGGTATCGGAAGGTTCCATCAGCGGCAACACATGGACGCTGCCAACACAAACGTCCAGCGCAACGATCACCGTTACAGCCATCGACAACTCCGTCTCCGCCGAAGACAAGACCCTCAGACTTGGTTTCACCGGCGCCTCCCTGCCGGCGGGATGGAGGATTTCCGCAAACACGTACCGCGACATCACCATCCTCGAGGATGAAAAGGGCGGAACGGTCGGATTCGCACCGCGCATCGGATCCTACAATTCCTATTTTGCCTTTGAAGGCACAAGCCTGCAAGTTCTGGTGGCTGTGCTGCCGTTCGACGGCACGGCCACCACCGTTGATCTCCCTCTCGCGTGGGAAGTCACGCAAGGCGCCGACAACATCGACGGCGCGAGCAGCGGAACTGTTACCGTTGAGCAAGGGTTCGCGTCCAGCGGTTTCAACCTCGCTGTCGCCGACGACTCCGAAGCCGAACTCAACGAGAGAGTCACCATCACGCTCACAAGGGGTGCGGGTTTGCCGGACGAGTGGAAACTGGCATCGGCAACGCATACCTTCACCATCCTCGCAAACGACAACATCTTCACCCTTTCCCCGCCCCTGTCGAACACCATCAGCGAGAACACGGGCACGAGCATCGCCCTTAACTTCGACAATGACCTCCCCTCTCAGGCATATCTGCGCATTGGCGTTTCCGGGGTCTCAAGCGGTGATATCACCATCACCCCGGACAAGGGCGCAAACTTCAGCGGGAGCCAGGACAACACCGGCGGCACGCTGACGATTCCCGAAGGCACGTCCTCCCCTGTCACCCTCAACATTGCCGCCGGGAACGATTCAACGCTCCAGCCCGGCAGCACCCTTACCTTCACGCTTGACGAGACGTATGCCTCGACACGCCTTCCGAGAGGTTGGAGCATCGGCACAAGCGACAATTCACAAAGCGTGACCATCATTGGCGATAATCCCGTTGACAGAACTCTCGCTTTTGCATTACCCAGCTCGGAATTTACCGAACCCGCAAACGAAAACGCATCCCATTTCGTTACCATCAACGTGGTCGGAACATTGCCGTCGGGCGGTTTTCCGCTCATGGTCACCGTCGGCAACGAATCAACGGCAAGCAATTCCGATTATTCCGTTACGCCGCCGCTCTCGAACATTTTGGTCAGCAATACGACCGTCGTTGATGGTGTGTTGACGCTGGACTTCTCCATTTTTGCCGACGACATCCCTGAAACGGACGAAACCATTGAACTCTCCATTCCCGCGGGTCAAACCCTGCCTGACGGATGGAGCGTTGTCTCGCCGAGCACCCACACCATCAACCTTCCCGACAACGACGAATTCATCGGTTCCTCGGGAGGGAGCAGCACGAAGCTGACGAAACGAACGCAAGCCGTATCAAATAGGGAATGGCACCCCTTCGGCTTGTCGCCATAGACAAGCCGGTCCGCAAGCGTGTCGCGAAAGTTTTCAAAATCCGCCATTGCAACGAGCACTTTCAATGAACCGCCATTACGGCCCAATCTATCATGATGGCCGCTATGACTGAAAAGACTCTTTCGGGCTCATAATATTAACTTTGAATATCGATTGATGTTGCTGAATCACAATCCGCGCTCCTCGTCACAGGGATTTTGCGGGTGTCCGGGCGGGTAATTCGCACATTTTTTATGATTTAAATATTTCTCCGAACTTGTCTTCAAACACTTGAACCTCTTCATCTCTCAAGGCCGCAAACTCTTTACCACGCGCACGCTTCGAAAGTTTGCCGTTGTTCTGGTATAAGAAGTTGATCAACAAGCTGACAGTATGGTCCGGCATATCAATGTAACCATTCACAAATGCTTTCATCTCGTCGTATTGCTGAAGATACTTGATTTCATCAGGCAAAACCTTGGTGACTGTCTCGTGCACACATTCATAAAAGAACTCGGCTTGGGGTGTAGAGTCGAAGAAACGATAGAGATCTATCGTTTCGTTGAGAACTTCAACGTTGCCTTTGTCATTGGCGCGCCACTTAACAAAAGGCAGACGCGGTTTTGAGTAAACCTTCAGTGCGGCGGCATAGTCTCCGATGCGTTTTAAAATCACGGATGATACGGGAAATACCAACCCTTCCGGTATAAAGCCCATCTCAATCAATACGTGATGTAATAAATATCTGTGCAGACGACCGTTGCCGTCTTCAAACGGATGAATAAACACAAAACCAAATGCGACAAGCGTGGCTGCCAATACAGGTGGAAAATCGCTCTCTTTGAGAAGTTCTGCCGTTTCAATCAAACCTTCCATCAACATACCCAAGTCTTGAGGTCTGGCCGAGATATGGCTTGGTATGGGCGTATTCGTTGAACGGTCATGCGTACCGATGAAGCCGCCCTCATTACGATAACCCATATGGATAAACTGGTTACCGGCGAGCACTTCTTTTTGCAAATGTTCCAGCAAGGATCTTGACAACGGAGCTTTGCCCGCCTGACCGATGGCGCGCCCCCAACGCTCCGCACGGTCACGCGATGGTGTTTCGCCTTCGATTGCGTATGAAGCCTTTGAATCTTCTAACAATAGGAACCTGGCCGCACGCATCAGCGTATCGTGGTGAACAGCCCCCATAGTCTTCGATGCCTCCTGAGACAAGTTCTGGTCGATTAGCGCATCCAGTTTTTTTGTGCGCCTGATAAGCGGGCAGAAGTTTTTGACACCAGGTAGATTATTACGGACACGATGACGTTTCGAATTACGGACAGGACCCGCATATTGTATTTTGTTGTCGATAATATCAACTAAATTTCCCTGGACGGCGTCCGGCAAATCAAGTTCAACCTCTTGTAAATATTCATACAAAAACCAAATACGCCGTGCATATGCACCACCGGGTTTTTGTTTTATCGCATCTTCAAGAACGAACTTTTCGATTTTTGAAAAAAGGGCCTTCAGTACGGCTAAATCAACACCTTCATACCTCAATGCAAAAACCAAATGGCCATATAAATTACCCTCAGGAGAATATCGTGGCGTGAACACCTGCCAGCCGTCTAATTCATATTTTTTGTGTTTTTCGCCAATAGCCGACAGAATTAGCGGCAAAGGCACGCACAACCCGTATTGTTCAACAAGAGCCGCGTAGCCGACGACCTTGGCATTCTGTTCCGGTAATGGTCTGTCTGTCATGTAGCATTATTTCATGAAAAACGCTTACAATCCATGAAAAACGCTTATATTCCGCAGATTTTATGAAAAACGCTTGCAATCCATGAAAAACGCTCGTATTTCAGCCGTTTTGTGAAAAACGCCCGCAAATCACTCTTTCGTTGCCGTACAACCTTGCAATACTACTCGAAAAGCATCTTCCAACATCCTTACAGTGAAACCCTCCGAAATTACTAGACCCGCGCCATATCGCTGTTACAGGCATTGTTTCAAATCCACCCCTCTCCGCTTGGGCCCTCGCACGGTTGTCGCATCCGGCTATGAATCCCCTTGGCCGCCAATGGTTCCGGGGCGCGAGAGTTCCAGGACGCGGGTGAGCAATAAAACGGGAATCAACCCGGCAAGCAGGATTGCCAAAGCCGCAGGCGCGCTTTCTTCGAAAAGACCCAAGGATGCGGACGTATATGTGTAGGTTGCGAGGGTGTCAAAATCGTAGGGGCGCAATATGAGCGTTGCCGGAAGTTCTTTCATGCAATCGATGAAAACAAGGAGCGCTGCGGAGAGAACGGCAGGACGGAGCAATATGAAGTGAATCCTTCGGAGAGTGCTCCATTCCCCGTGACCGAGGCATCGTGCCGCCATGTCCATGGAAGGCGTGATTTTGCTCAACCCTGCCTCGAGGGATCCGTAAGACAGGAACAAGAAGCGTACAAGGTATGCGAACACGACCGCCGCCGCGGAACCGGTAAAAAGCAACCCGGTAGATACTCCGAAACTTGCGCGCGCAATGCCATCGAGAAAATTATCGAAGCCTGCGAGCGGTACGAGGATCCCGATGCCAAGCACGGCGCCGGGTATTGCGTATCCGATGCTGGCAATGAGCACGGCCGTAGCGGCAATCCCGCCCGAACCGAGAATGCGCACGCCGTAAGCAAGGATGAGCCCCACGGCGAGCAGCAATGTCATTGCGGACAGGGTCAGGATCAGGCTGTTTGCACCGTAGAGCAGAAGTTCGGGCTCCCAATTTGTCTCAAGCGCATGGAGTGCAAGCGTCACGGCGGGCAGAATAAAGCCGAAAAAGATGGGGGCCGCGCATGCAAGAATTGCAAACACCGCCTTCCATCCGCTGAGCTTGTACCCGGGAAGTTGGCGATATTTGGACGAAGTTTCATGGTATCGCCGAGATTGCCGGGAGGTTCGCTCAATCACTCCCAGCAGTATCATGATGGCAAGAAGCACGCACGCGATTTGCGCACCTCCGCCGAGGTTGCCGCGTTCCAGCCAAATGTCGTAGATACCGACGGTCAGAGTTCGTATGCCGAAATGCTGCACGGCGCCAATGTCGTTGAGGCACTCCATTGCGACAAACAACACACCGACGACGAGGGCCGGGCGAGCCATCGGCAGCGACACGCGCGTGAAAGCTTCGGATGCACTGCATCCAAGCGTGCGGGCCACCTCGAAAACGCAAAAGGATTGTTGCAGGAACGCCGCGCGGGCGCTGAGAAACACGTAAGGATAAAGCACGAAAGCGAGCACCAGCACGGCGCCGGGCATGGAGCGGATTTGCGGCAGGTAGCTGGAAAATTCAAACAAGTCGACATAAACGTAAGCGACGATGTATGTGGGAATCGCGAGCGGTATGAGCAGCGCCCATTGGAAGATTTTGCGCCCGGGAAAGGAGCACATGGTGACAAGCCATGCGGTCCCGGTTCCAATTGCGAGGCAAAGTGCTCCGGTTGCGAGAACGAGGACGCAGCTTCGCCAGATATATCCGGGCAGGACGGTTGCGGCGAGATGGTCCCAGATGCCGTCGCTGCTCGTGAATGCGAGCGTGACGACGGCGAGGACGGGCGTGGCGAGGACGAGCGCGACGGCGAGGACGGCGATGTTCCAGCCCGCCGAGCCCTTCCTTCGTGTTTGAAGTTCGATGTTATCGATTGAAATCAACTTCATCTACAAGTCGGCTTGCGGCTTTGCGGTTTTCGGCAATGGTCTCGAGGGCGACATCGTCGGCCCGGAAAGACCCCCATGACCGGGTTCGCTCCGACCACGGAACATCTTCGCCGACGGGGTATTCGAAGTTGATCTGCGCGTAAAGCTGCTGCGCCGTTTCCGAGGACAGGAACTCCATGAGTTTTTGCGCATTGCCGCGGTTGGGAGCGTGTTTCGCCATGACCATTCCGGAAAGATTGACATGCGTTCCGCCGTTCTCGAAGGCCGGAAAGAGGATGCGCACGGAATCCGCCCATTGTTTTTGTTCGGGTTCTTGGTCGTTGGTCTGCATGACTCCGAGATAGTATGTGTTTCCGATGGCAATGTCGCACTCGCCGGCAAACACGGCCTTGACTTGTTCCCTGTCGTTTCCGACGGGTGAGCGCGCGAGGTTGTCGCGGACGCCTTCGAGCCACTCTTGCGTTTTCGCTCTGCCGTGATGTTCAAGGAAGGCGGCGAAAAGCGCAACGTTGTAGGCATGCTGGCCGTCGCGAATGCAGATGCGTCCTTTCCATTCCGGATCGGCGAGGTCTTCGTAAGAAATCCCGTTCCGGTCGACGCGGTCTTTGGATGCGTAGGCAACGCGCGCGCGCCGCGTAAGTCCGAACCAATGGCCCCGGGGGTCCCGGTAGATTGCGGGAATGTTTTCTTCGAGCACGGCCGAGGCGACCGGCTGCGTGATTCCCTGATTGACGGCCTGCGTAAGCCGTCCGATATCAACGGTGAGAATGACATCGGCGGGAGAATTCCTGCCTTCAAGATCAACCCGTTCGAGCAAGCCTTTACCGGCAAACAGAAAATTGGTTTTGATTCCGGTTTCTTCGGTAAAAGCGTCAAGGAGCGGTTTGATGAGGAAGGGCTGCCGGTAGGAATAGACGGTGACCTCGCCGTTTTCCTGTGCAAAAGCGGGTGCGGCAACGACAATGGCGGACAAAAGGAAAAAACGCGCGAGGCTCTTGAAGAGGATGTTTATATCTTTTCTCCTTGTTCGGAAAAGAGTGGCACATTCCCCTCAATGCAGATTGTTTAGCGTATTTCGCCCTTGCATGCAACTTATTTCTTCTGCCGGTAGTGCTGCTCTACGCGCGCCTGTATGACCTCAAGGACGACGGTGAGCCCCCAGTAAATGAGCGAGGCGGTGATGAGCATCTCAAGGTGTCGAAAATCTTTTTGCCCGAGCGTTCTTGCGAGAAACATAAGTTCCCATACGCCTATCACGGAGACCAGGGAACTGTCTTTGAGCATGGCGATGAATTGGTTTCCTGTCGGCGGGATGATGATGGGAATGGCCTGCGGGAGAATGATTTTGCGCATGGTGGCGGGAAATCTGAATCCAAGGGCGCGCGCGGCTTCCCACTGGCCTTTGTGGATGCTCTCGATTCCGGCACGGAAGATTTCGGTCATGTATGCGCCGTAGCAAAGCGACAAGGCAAGGATGCCGGCAGGCACGGCGTCAACGACATAACCAAGCTGCGGAAGCCCGAGATAGATGAGATAGACCTGCATGAGCAGAGGCAGCCCCCTGAAGAAGGATGTGTAGAAGGATGCGATGGCAAAGGCAAACCCGTTGGAAGAGAGTTTGGCAATCGCGCCGATGACGGCGATGGTCGTGGCAATGACGATGGATATTGCCGAGACGTAGATGGTGGTGAAGAGACCCCTTGAGATCATGAACCATATCTTTTCCTCGATGAATTCGATGCTGAGATCGAACGAGTAGAAAAAGAGTAGGAACAGGGCAAGCAATTCGAGCCAGACAAGAATGACTTGCACGACCCAAGGCACGAAAGAGAGCGCAACAATGTTTGCGGTGAACAACGCCGCCAGGGTTACGGCAACGGCAAAGTCGCCGAAGTTCCCGCTCGTTTCGGGATCCCCGGAGACGGGCGCGAGAAGGTGCCCGAAAAAACCCTCGCCAAGTCCGGCGAAAAAGAATCCGACGGACGAAAGAAAAAAACAGACAAGAAGAAAGCCGGGCTTTGTTACCAGCCTGTCTTGCGTGACGGTATCGGCGTGCACCGACTCTCCCCTACGAGTGCTTTTTTATACGCGCGTTCCTATTCGGAGAATTTGGAATAATCGATCCCGTACCACTTCTCGGAGATTCGGGTGAGCGTTCCGTCCCTGTGCATGAGTTCGATGATATCCGCGAGAGCATTGCTGAATTCCGCATCCCCCTTGTCGATGGCGACGGCGAGAGGTTCGTAGAAAGCGGGAGTTCCAAGCACGCGGATGGGCGAGCCGTTATCGATGGCCGTGCGTATGGCCGGAAGCGAGTCGAGCATCCCGTCAAGGCGCACCCCGTCTCCGAGCCTGATGTTATCGAAGAGAATGGCGGGGTCCTGTATTGAAACAATTTCGCCCGGAGTGACATCGTAAGAGAAAGGAGGCACGCCCTCCGCATCAATATTCAGGTCATGCTGGAGATAGAACTCGTAGGTGCAAGCGGTGCAGGCACCGACCTTCTTGCCATTGAGATCCGCTTTGGTCTGGGCGGACGAATCATTGTGGACGGCGAAACTCGCAGGGGTGTAATAGTAGACGCTGGGAAAATCGAGAACCTGGGCGCGTTCGGCGGTCGGGGTCATGGAACCGACGGAAACATCCCAGCGGCCAGCCCAATTGCCGGAAGTGATGATGGTCCAGTCCGGAGTGACAAATTCGACCTCGACCCCCAGATGTTTCGCAATTTCCTTGGCGACGTCGACGTCAAACCCGTCCATTTCATTGTCGTCATTGAGGAAAGACTGGGGAGCCCAGTCCGCATCGGTGGCGACTTTCAAAACGCCCGTTTCCTTGACGCGGTCGAAAGCGTCGCCGGCAAGAGCGAAAGTCGCACCCGTCAGGGTCAGGGCAATGGCGAACAAAATGCTTTGAGTGGTTTTCATGGTTTTACCTTCTCGCAGTTTCAGGATTGGGGGACGATAGCACGGACGAAAACTCGGGGCTAGCAAAATCTGACGGCGGCTTGCGGGCTGTGGATTTTCACAACGGCCATGGATGAAGCAATTGCGAATTCCGCCCCAGAATGCGAGAAATTTACCCAAAAACCCGCCCGGAAAATTACGCGGAAAGCCGAAAACCACGCCCCGGACGGAGCATGGTTTCGAAGCCCGGCGGCTTCGGGCGGAGGCGTTTGGAGGCACGGGGCGCCGAAGGCGGAATACGGGACTCCCGCCGGTCCGGCCCACCCGCCGCGCAGGCGCCGGAAGCATTTTTTTAATCGCGCATTTTCCTCTTGATAGCCCTGCAAAACTGGTATAGAGTGGGCCTTTCTTTATCGTCAATGTCAAAGGAGCAAGCATGCCCCTCTACGAACATGTATTCATAACCCGCCCGGATCTCTCCGCGCAACAAGCCGAAGGACTCATCGAGACTTACGGCAACATCATCCGGTCCGGCGGTGGAAGCGTTGGCAAGACCGAATATTGGGGACTCCGAAGCCTCGCGTATCGCATCAAGCGATACCGTAAAGGCCACTACTCCCTCATGAACTTGGACGCCCCCCACGAGGCGGTTGCGGAGATGGAACGCAAAATGCGACTCTCCGGCGAGGTCGTGCGCTACCTGACCATCAGTGTTGACGAGCACGAGGAGACACCTTCCGCGGTCATGCTCAGCCAAAACGAACGGGGTTCCCGTCGTGACGACGACATTGCCGTCATTGACGAGGACATGCCCGATGACGATGCCGGTGACAGCGGCGACATGCCCGATAACGGCGGCGATGCCGACACCGACGGCGACCTGCCCGGTGACAGCGACAGCGTCCCCGAAGATTCCACTGAAACGGAGAAGGTACAATGAGCGCGCCGGCAACGTCCCAGAGATCATCCTACTTTCGCCGGCGGAAGTCTTGCCCGTTTTCTTCGACGCAGGCGCCGAAGATTGACTACAAGGACGTGAAACTGTTGCAGAAGTTTCTCTCCGAGCGCGGAAAAATCATCCCGAGCCGCATCTCCGCCGTCTCCGGCAAGAAGCAACGGGAACTCTCCAATGCAATCAAGCGCGCCCGGTTCCTCGCGCTCCTGCCGTATCTTGTCAACAAATGAAAATCATCCTTCTTGAACGCATTGCAAAACTCGGACGCACCGGCGATGTCGTCTCCGTACGCGACGGATACGCGCGCAATTTCCTCCTGCCCCGCCGCCGGGCCATGCGCGCGACCGCAAGCAACATCGCGTCCTTTGAGGCGCGCCGCGAAGAAATAGAAGCACAAAACCTCCGCGAACAAAGCGCCGCCGAGGAAGTTGCCGCGGCACTTGAGGGCAAAACCGTCACATCCATACAACAAGCCGGTGAAAGCGGCCAGTTGTACGGTTCGGTGAGCGCGCGGGAGATTGTGAAGTTGCTGGCATCCGAGGGTTTTTCCGTCAATCACAGCCAGATAGTCTTGGATGTTCCCATTAAGATGCTGGGGGTTCATTCCGCCCGGGTTGCCTTGCATGGCGATGTCTTCGCAACAGTGCAGGTAAATGCCGCCCGCAGCGCCGAAGACGCCGTGCGCCAATTGGATGCATGGCGTCGCGGCGAAGTCGTCGCAACAACGCAGCAGGAGACCGTTGAGGAGCAGGCGGCCCCTCCTGAAACGGAAAGCGAAGACCATGAGGAACCGGAAGAGATAGAAAAAGACAGTAGCATCTTTGAGGATGAAGAGACAGCCACCCCTCATACTGTCTAGGGGAGACAAACCTGTTTTAAGGAGGCTCGGATGATTTTATTCGCAAGATTTGCCGAGCGGTTGATTCAAGACGGCGACCTGCACGTTGAAGACAGCGACGGGCGGGCGTATCGTTTCGGCAACGGCACGGGCACGCGTGTAAAGATCAAGATACATTCGAAACTGTTTCCTTGGAAACTCCTGTTGCATCCCAACTTGCTCTTTCCCGAGGGTTACGTGGATGGCAAATTCTCGATTGTCGAAGGAGAAATCCGCGACTTGCTGGATTTGATGAAACGCAACATTGCGCGACGGTACGGCTCGAGGCACCAGAGGCACCCCGGACTTGCACAGCGTCTGGCGCGCTACATTCTCGAGCACAATCCGGTGGGCCGTGCACAGAAAAACGTCAGCCACCATTATGATTTGGACGGCGGCTTGTACGATTTGTTCCTGGAAAGCGATAAGCAGTATTCCTGCGCTTATTTCATCGACCCGGATGCGAGCCTGGAAGCCGCGCAGGCGGCAAAGAAACGCCATATCGCATCAAAACTGCGCATCGCTCCAGGTCATCGCGTCCTGGACATCGGCTGCGGATGGGGCGGACTGGCAATCTATCTCGCGCAACAGACCGGTGCAAAAGTTTTGGGCGTCACCTTAAGTCGCGAACAGCACAAGATAGCGTCCGAACGCGTTCGACAGACGGGGTTGAGCGAACAGATCGAAATCCGTCTGCAGGATTATCGCGAAGTTGAAGAAAGCTTTGACCGCATCGTTTCGGTGGGGATGTTCGAGCATGTCGGATTCAAACACTACGGCGAATTCTTCAATGCAATCTACCAGCGCCTCGAGGACGACGGCGTTGCGCTTCTGCATACCATCGGACGGCTTGGCTGCCCGCAGACGACGCATCCGTGGATTCGAAAATACATTTTCCCCGGAGGCGCCCTGCCCTCCCTGAGCCAGATGGTTCCGCACATTGAAGCTTCCGGTTTGTTCACTTGCGACATCGAAATCCTGCGACTCCATTATGCAAAAACCCTCGAACATTGGGCCGCGCGATTTAAGGCAAATCGGGACAAGGCCAAGCAGTTGTACGACGAACGCTTTTGCCGAATGTGGGAGGTTTATTTGTTGTCGTGCATCTTCGCGTTTCACTATGATTATCTGGCAAACTTCCAAGTTCAAATGACGAAGCGCCTGGACACGCTGCCGTTATGCCGCGACTATATGCTCGACTGGGAGCGCGCCGAAGCGCACGCGGATGCAGAAGGACCCACTCTCGCGCGGCAAAGCGGTTAGGGGACGGGCATGGCGGTCGAAGGCGCGGTGAATTTGGAGGCGGCAACGCATCCGCAGCCGGAGACCCCGCAACCGGAGGCCGTTGCCGAGGAACGCGTCCCCCATAACATCGAAGCGGAACAAGCACTGTTGGGTGCGATACTGCTCAACAACAATGCACTCGACAGGGTCTCGGATTTTCTGCAAGAGCGCCATTTTTTCGAACCCTTGCACGGACGCATCTACGCCACCGCCAAGCACATGATTCAGGACGGCAAACTGGCTACGCCCGTGATTTTGCGTTCATTTTTCAGTGAAGATGCGGTGCCTGGCGAGATGGGCGGAGCGGACTACCTCTCCAACCTGACCCAGGCCGCCGTAACCGTCATCAACGCAGAACAATACGGCCGCCTGATTTACGACCTCGCCTTGCGCCGGATGTTAATGCAGGCAAGTGAAAAGATTCATGCGTTGGCGCGAGAAGCTCCCGTGGATATCTCGCCGATGGAGCAAGTCGAGCGTGCAGAGCAGGCCCTTTACGAAATCACCGACCGCGAACGTTATGCCCAGGGTTTCGAGGGTTTTGCTTCGGTTATGGCGCAGGCGGTCGAGATGGCCGCAAGCGCGCAGGGGCGCGACAGCGGACTGTCGGGATTGTCGACGGGAATCAGTTCGCTCGATAAAAAACTGGGAGGTTTGCAGCCTTCCGACTTGATTGTTTTGGCGGGACGTCCTTCGATGGGCAAAAGCGCACTGGCGACAAATGTTGCGTTTCATGTTGCCCAAACCGGGATGGATACGTCCGGCAATGACGGCGGGGCGGTTGGATTTTTCTCACTGGAAATGTCCGCCGAACAAGTTGCAACCCGTATTTTGTCCGAACGTGCGGGAATTGCTTCGGAGAATATTCGACGCGGCGCAATAAGCGAGGCGGAACTCGGTCATTTTACGCGGACAAGCGCAGAGTTGGAAAAATTACCCCTGTACATTGACCACACCGGCGCGATTCCCGTGGCGACACTGGCCGCGCGTGCGCGCCGGTTGATGCGTGAGAACGACCTGAAGTTGATTGTCGTGGATTATTTACAGTTGGCAACGGCGGACAAACGCCGCAACAGTGACGGCCGCGTTCAGGAAATAGCCGAGATCACGCAGTCGTTGAAGGCATTGGCGAAACAGTTGAACATACCGGTGCTGGCACTGTCGCAACTGTCCCGGCAGGTTGAGAGTCGCGATGACAAGCGCCCGCAGCTCTCCGACTTGCGCGAATCCGGTGCAATAGAACAAGATGCCGACGTGGTGCTGTTCATTTATCGCGAGGAGTATTATTTGGAGCAGGCGCAGCCCGAAGAGGGAACCACGGAGCATTTGAAATGGCGGGAGAAGATGGAACGCGCACACGGATTGGCAGAGTTGCTGGTGTCGAAGCAGCGACACGGTTCAACGGGAACGATTCGCTTGCAGTTCCAGGCGGATGTCACACGCTTTAGCGACTTCGCCCCGTCGTCGCATGTTCCCGAAGCGACTTATTGAGTTTGATTGATGCGTTTTATTATATTGCTCGGCGACACGATTTTGTCCGCGTTTCGGGAAACCGGACGCATCTGCGTGTTTTTATCGAAATCCCTGTTTTTGGGAATTCAGCCGCCATACTTTTGGAAATTGCTCCTGTCGCAAATGTTCCGGATAGGATATTTGTCGCTTCCCGTGGTTGCGCTGACGGCGTTTTTCACCGGCGCGGTTTTGGCACTGCAGATTTACTATGGAGGCAACCAGTTTAATTCGGAATCAATCATTGCCTCGATAGTCGCGCTGGGGATTACGCGGGAGTTGGGACCCGTGCTGGCCGGCTTGATGGTTGCGGGACGCGTGTCCGCGGCGATAGCAGCGGAACTGGGGACGATGCGCGTAACCGATCAGATAGACGCGCTGGTAACGCTCTCAACCAATCCCTTCAAATATCTGGTGATGCCAAGAATACTCGCCGCAGTGCTGGTTTTGCCGCTCTTGACGATTGTTGCCGACGTGATTGGAATCCTGGGCGGGTTTGCCGTTGGCGTTGAAAACCTGGGATTCAATCCTTCAATTTACGTTCAGAACACGCTGGATTTTCTTGAGCGCGACGACATCACCTCGGGGATGATTAAATCGGCGGTGTTCGGATTCTTGATAACGTCAATGGGTTGTTATTACGGGTTTAATTCAAGCGGCGGCGCGCAGGGGGTCGGACGCGCGACGACGAACGCGGTTGTCGCGTCATCCATTTTGATTTTGGCATCGAACTACATCCTCACTTCGGTATTCTTCTCGTGAGAGGTGCATAATGGCTTTCATGGAATTAAAGGGGGTTCACAAGCGCTTCGGCGAGAAAATCGTGCTCGACGGCATTGACCTGGAGGTTGAACGGGGTTCCAGCCTGGTGATACTGGGAGGCTCGGGTTCGGGGAAATCGGTGATGCTGCGGTGCATCCTCGGATTGCTCCATCCGGAGGACGGCGGCGTGTGGATTGACGGACGCGAAACGACCGGCCTGCGCGGACGCGCTCGGGAGGAAATTCTCTCGCGTATCGGCATGTTGTTTCAAAATGCGGCTTTGTTTGACAGTTTGCGCGTCTGGGAAAACGTCGCGTTCGGATTGATACAAGGACGCGGGATGCCGTCGCGGCAAGCCAAAAAAATTGCGATCGAAAAACTGGAAAGCGTCGGTTTGGGGGAAATGGTCGGCGAATTGCGTCCGTCCGAACTGTCCGGCGGAATGCAGAAGCGCGTTGCGCTGGCGCGCGCGATTGCCGGAGACCCGGACATTTTGTTTTTTGACGAGCCGACTACCGGCCTGGATCCCATCACCGGCGCCATTATTGACCGTTTAATCGTTGATACCGTCAAGCGCGTCGGCGCAACGGCGCTCTCGATAACCCACGATATCAACAGTGCACGCACCATTGCGGACAAAATTGCGATGCTATACAAGGGGCGCATCCTCTGGCATGGCGAAGCGGCGCGGCTGGATGAAAGCGGCAATGAATATGTCGACCAGTTTGTTCACGGACGCACCGAGGGACCGATAGAAATGGAGTTGTACAAATTGTGAGCGCCAAGCGTTATGTATGCGACTCATGCGGTGCCGTGGCGAGTAAGTGGAGCGGCCAGTGCGGCGCGTGCGGTGTATGGAACGAAATGCGCGAGGAGGTGGTTCGCCCCGGATCCGGCAAGGCGAGCCTCCGGCGCACCGAAGAATTTGCGCTTTCGGACATGCGCGCATGGGAAAAAGACCCCGACCGGCTCATGACCGGCATCGGCGAGTTCGACCGTGCCTGCGGAGGAGGACTGGTTGCAGGATCGCTGCTGTTGATCGCGGGGGATCCGGGGATAGGCAAGTCGACATTGATGCTGCAGACGGCTTCGCATTTGCGCCGCGGCGGAAGGAATTGCGCGTATATTTCCGGCGAGGAATCCGTCTCGCAGATACGTCTGCGTGCAAGGCGTCTGGGCCTGGAAAACGTTGATCTGCCCCTGGCGGCCGCAACGCATTTGGAAGCGATATTGGCGACGCTGGAGTCCGCAAATGTCGATGTCCTGGTGTTGGACTCGATACAGACAATGTGGCTGCGCAGCGTTGATGCGACCGCCGGTTCGCTGTTGCAGATGCGCTCCTGCGTCCAGGCGATGCTGGAGTTTGCAAAACGCACGAATGCGGTGATACTATTGGTGGGTCATATCACGAAGGACGGACAGATTGCCGGGCCCAAAGCAATTGAGCACATGGTGGATGTTGTGATGTATTTTGAGGGGGAGCGAGGTCATTCGTTCCGAATTTTACGAGTGTTGAAGAATCGCCACGGCGCGATCGACGAGATCGGCGTGTTCACGATGGAACCGCACGGACTGATCGAAGTGTCGAACCCGTCCGCGTTCTTTTTGGGAGACATGGGAGAGAATGACGAGGACGCTTACGGCGTCGCCGCGTTTGCGACGATTGAGGGTCGCCGTCCCCTGCTGACCCAGGTGCAGGCACTGGTTGCGAGATCGCCGCTGGCAACGCCCCGGCGCGCAACGGTCGGATGCAATGCGGCAAGACTGGCGATGATATTGGCGGTTATGGATACCCATTGCAGCGTGTCGTTGCACGCGCACGACATCTACTTGAATATTGCGGGGGGCTTGCAGATAGGAGAACCCGCGATGGACCTGGCCATGGCTGCGGCATTGTTTTCATCGCTGCGGAGAACCCCCCTGCCCTCGGACTGGGTTTTCTTCGGAGAGATCAGCCTGTCGGGGGGAGTTCGGCCGATACCGAGGGCGCAAGCGCGCATCAAAGAGGCGGAGAAGCTGGGATTTGGCAATGCCGTGATACCCGTGCGAACCGAAATCCCGAAAGAATCAAGCGGCTTGCGAATTCACCGCATCGCCCACCTGCGCGAGTTGAATGCCCTCGAACCGATGCGCATAACGCCCGCGCCTCCGCAGGCAAGAAGGATGGCGGAAGCATGATTGCCTCTGTTGTCGATATCGCCATCCTGATTGTGATGGGCATATTCGCGGTGCTGGGCGTACAGCGCGGATTCACCCGCAAGGTGGTATCGATGCTTGCCTGGACGAGCGCGATACTTGCGGCACTGTGGGGATTTCAGCCCCTGGGGGACTGGCTGTCGGATTACCTGGCGCCGTTGTGGTTTGCGCATACGGCCGCGGCGTTTGCGATATTCATTTCCGTATTAACAGCGGTTTTGAGTTTGGGTTACGGGTTTTCCATCGGCTTGATCAGCAGTTCGGCAGGGATTTTGGACAGAGGTCTGGGATTGCTGTTCGGACTGGCGCAAGGGCTGATACTGATGTCGTTGCTGTATTTGGGAATCATATGGTGGTCGGACAACGACGAGCGCCCCGAATGGCTGGGACAGGCCCGGCTGCTGCCCGTGGTCGAGAGCGTGTCGCTGTTGCTGTGGAAGGGCGCAATTGAGATTTCTTCCGTGGAGGAAATATGGCCCAATTTGCGTTTTGACCCGTCCGTCCTGCCGGACTTGGCGCCGGAGATAGTCGATGACCCGGCGGAAAAAATACTGGAAGGAAGCGGTTACGATGAAAGCGAGCGCAAGGAAATTGACAGGCTTCTTAACAGTTTCGAGAGTGAAAATTAATGTCGGAAGGCTTGCGGGAAAACTGCGGCGTGTTTGGAATCTTCGGTCATGAGGATGCTTCCGCGTTAACGGCGCTGGGCTTGCATGCGCTGCAGCATCGCGGACAGGAAGCGGTCGGAATTGTCTCGTTTGACGGTTTGCAGTTTTTTGCCGAACGAAAACTGGGACTGGTCGGCGACCATTTCTCGAATCCGAACGTGATAGCACGCTTGTCCGGATCCAGCGCAATCGGACATGTCCGTTATGCAACGACGGGGAATACCGCGCTGCGGAACATACAGCCCCTGTTCGCCGATCTCTGGGGAGGCGGATTGGCGTGCGCGCACAACGGCAATCTTACCAACAGCCGGATGCTTCGCGCGGAGCTGGTCCGGGCCGGAGCGATATTTCAATCGACGTCGGACACGGAGACGATATTGCAATTGGTTGCGCGTGACAGGAGTCCCCGGATGATTGAACGTCTAATCGGAGCGTTGCACCAGATCGAGGGAGCGTTTGCGCTGGTGTTTTTAACGACGAAGAAATTGATAGGCGTTCGCGACCCCCATGGCATTCGTCCGCTGGTGCTGGGAAGTTTGAACGGCGCGCCGATTTTGACCTCGGAGACGTGCGCACTGGACATCATCGGCGCGAAATTCGAGAGGGAAATCGACCCCGGCGAAGTCGTCGTGGTTACCGAGGACGGCATCGAGAGCCTGAAGCCGTTTCCGCCCAAGCATCCGCGCCCCTGTATTTTCGAGCGCATATATTTCGCGCGGCCGGACAGCATCGTGGACGGCAAGAGCATTTATGATTATCGCCATGCTTTGGGACGCGAACTGGCGCAGGAGGCTTCCGTCGAGGCGGATGTCGTGATCCCCGTTCCCGATTCCGGCGTCCCTGCGGCGATAGGTTATGCGATAACGGCAAATCTGCCGTTCGAGTTGGGAATTATTCGCAATCACTATGTCGGACGCACATTCATCCAGCCGACGCAGAAAATTCGCGAACTCGGCGTGCGGTTGAAACACAACATCAACCGCTCGCGCGTGAACGGAAAGCGGGTGGTGCTGATAGACGACAGCATCGTTCGCGGAACGACCTCGGTAAAACTGGTCCGGATGATGTATGAAGCCGGCGCGAAGGAAGTGCATTTTTGCGTGGCGTCCCCGCCGATATGCCATCCGGATTTTTACGGCATTGACACGCCCCTGGAGGAGGAGTTGCTGGCGTCCCAATATTCGCTTGACGGAATGCGCGATTTCATCGGCGCGGATTCGCTGACCTTCCTCTCGCTGGAGGGGGTATACCGCGCGATGGGAATGGAATCGCGCGACATTAACCGGCCGCAGTTTGCGGACCACTGTTTTACGGGCGACTACCCCACCCGTTTGGTTGACGAGAGTTACGACCGCCACCAGGACCAATTGTCGCTTTTGACGGAGAGTGCCTGAGTCGTGGGAGAGCGTTTGGACGGTCGTGTCGCGTTGGTAACGGGAGCGTCGCGCGGGATAGGCCGGGCGGCGGCGATGGCCTTGGCGCAGGCCGGGGCGCATGTGATAGCGGTTGCGCGCACTACCGGAGCGCTGGAAGAGCTGGATGACGATGTTCGCGCGCTGGGCGCGGGCGGCGGCGTGACGATCGTGCCGCTGGACTTGTGCGACGGCGACGGCATTGACCGCCTCGGTGCGGAAGTGTTTGAGCGCTGGGGCAAATTGGATGTTCTGGTCGGCAACGCCGGGCGCCTGGGGGTGTTGTCGCCGCTGGGGCATGTCCCCGCGGATGAATGGACGCGCACGCTTGAGGTCAATGTCACGGCAAATTGGCGGTTGATTCGCGCGTTTGATTCGCTGTTGCGTTTGTCCGATGCAGGGCGGGCGATATTCGTAACCTCGGGCGCGGCACAAAAATGCCGTGCCTATTGGGGGGTGTATTCGGTCTCAAAAGCCGCGCTGGATGCGGTGGTGATGAGCTGGGTTGCGGAGACGCGTGATTTGCCGTTGCGGATTAATTTGATAAGCCCGGGGCCGGTTCGAACGGCAATGCGCGCACAGGCGATGCCGGGCGAAGACGCCGCGAGCCTCCCCTCCCCCGAGGATGTCGCGCCGTTGTTTTTGAAACTTGCCCTGCCCTCGTGCGACTTGCACGGAGAAACGCTGCACGGAGGTCAGGCGTAGGGATTTTTCCCGACTCGCACGTGCCAGCGCATCGGAACGCCCTGCAGCCCGAAAGCCGTGCGCGCTTCTTTCATCAGGTAGCGCCTGTATGAATCCGGCAGGGAGGCACGGTTGCAAAAAAGCGCAAAACTCGGCGGACAGACATCGACCTGCGTTGCGTAGCGCAAACGGAGTCGCGAACGTCCCCGAATGGGAAGCGGATGCGCCTTGATGACATCGCGCAGCCACTGGTTCAACTGCGCGGTGGGAATGCGCGCGCGCCAAAGCTGATGCATGGAGAAAACCCCCTCCATCAATGCGTCGATGCCGGTTCCGTCAAGGGCGCAGACCGGCGCCGGGGCAAGCCCCGCGACTTGCGGCAGGGTTTCTTCGATGCGTTCCCGGATTTGCCGGAGTTGCTCGCCCGGCTTATCGAGGAGATCCGTCTTGTTGACTCCGACGACGAGTCCCTTCCCGGCCTCAATGACCCTGTTGGCGAGTCGCGCGTCCTGCCGTTCGAATCCCTGTGTCGCATCAAGCAGCAGCACGACGACTTCGGCGTTCCGAATCGCTTTAAGGCTGTCGGTAACGGCGAGTTGCTCGAGTTTTTCATCAATGCGGGACGGCCGCCGCATTCCGGCGGTGTCGACGAGTCGAAGTTTTTGTCCGTTCCATTCCCAGGAGATATCGATCGCATCGCGGGTGATTCCGGGGGTCTCGCCGGTGAGCATGCGTTCCTGGCCGACGAGCTTGTTGACGAGGCTGGACTTTCCAACGTTGGGCCTGCCGACGATCGCGATGGAGATTTCCTCGCGCTCGTCGGGTGCGGGTAAGGAAGCGCCGCCTTTTTCTTTCACATGCTCGATGAGTGCGTCATGCAGCTCGGCGAGTCCCTCGCCGTGGGCGGCGGACAAGGGTATGGCTCCGCCGAGTCCGAATTGCCAGATGCCGTCAATGCCGTCGGGATCAATGCCGCCTTCACATTTGTTTGCGGCGAGAAGGACGGGCTTGTTCATTTGCCGCAGCTGTTTTGCGAAGTGAAGTTCCTCGGGGAGAACTCCGGCTCGAGCGTCGACGAGCATGATGCAGAGATCGGCGCGTTCGGCCGCGTGTTTGGCTGTATGCGACATTTGCGCGGCAAGCGAATCGGGCGGGGCTTCCTCAAGCCCGGGGGTATCGATGATGTTGAAGTTGAGCGCGGCAAGTTGCACGGAAGCCTCGCGCCAGTCCCGGCTAACCCCCGGGGTTGGATGCACGAGGGCTTTCTGCCTGCCGACGAGCCGGTTGAAAAGACTGGACTTCCCGACGTTCGGGCGCCCCAGTATGGCGATGGTGAACACGGCGGCCAGGCCTATCGATACGCGGTGAGTCGTGCGTTGTCCGTGAGGATGTATACGGTTTCGTTTGCAACGACGGGTGAAAGAAACCCTTCGCCTTCGAGCGATATCTGCTCGATGATCGAGCCGGTGCCCGGATCAACGGTGATGCCCTCCGAATCGGAAGAGACGAGGAACAGCGCACCGCCGACAACCACGGGACCCGCCCATTCGGTTGCAGCCGAGTCTTCCGATTGCTCCCCCGGGAGTTTTGCCGCCCAGAAGACTCCGCCGGTCTCACGGTCGAGGCAGATAAGGACGCCGTCGGATAAAACCGCGAAAATGTAATCGCCGACGACGGCGGGGGTTTGAATTCCATCAATTTGCTGGGCCCATTTGCGCTGGCCGCTGCGTAAATCAATGGACACCATCCCGCCCGAGTGGGAGACGACAATGACCTCGCCGCCGTCAACAACGGGGCGTGCGGCAATGTCATTGAGTTGTGCGAGCGATGTTGAAGATGCGGAACCGCTGAGTTGGTCGCGCCAGAGCACGTTTCCGGTGTCGACGCGAATGGCGACAAGCTCGCCGGAACTGTACGGCACGATGACGGTTGAATCGATGACGGCCGGCGAGGTCGATCCAAGGATGGAGGCAGCCTCGCTGACGCCCTGGTGCGTCCAGAGCTGCTCTCCGGTGTCCGCATCGTACGCGGCCATGTTGTTGTCGTAGGTTTCGACAAAAACCCTGCCTTCGAACGCGGTCGGGGATGCCCGGAAGGGTATGCCGACGGGGTTGTGCCAGATGCGTTCGCCGGTGGCCGCATCAAGGGAGAAGAGATCGCCGAATCCGGTCGCGACGAAGATTTTGCCGTCTTCGAAAGCGATGCCCCCGCCAAAGCCTTCGTCCTCGTCTTCGTCCTCGGGCACAAGGTCAACGGACCAAATCCGGTCACCGTCCTCCGTGTTGAAAGCACGCACTTGCGCGTTCGCGTCAAGAACGTATGCACGGCCTTCGGCAATGATGGGAACAGCGGTCAGGAATCCGTCGGAACTGGACCCCTGCCCCGCGGAAACTTCCCAAACGGACTCAAGCGGGAGTGATGCCGCCAAACTTCCCGGTGCATTGGCCGGGGTTCCTCCGGGCTGCGACCACTGCGTGTTGACGACCGGTCTCGGAAGAACGATCGTCCGCTCCCGGAGTCCGGGGTCGGCTTCGATGGCCTCTTGCGGTGTAAGGATGGAGTATCGTTCGCCGGGCAGAATTTCTCCGTCGTCGCCGAAGATCCCGCACCCGGCAACCGTTGCAAGCGCGCCGAGCCATAAAAACGATGAATATTTGTAGATGGATGTCATTGTCATTGTTCTTCTTCTTCCTTTGGCTTGTATTCGAAAAGAGTGAGGAGCGCCTTTGCCCGTTCCTTGAGGTACGGGGAGGCATCTTCCTCATCGGGTATGCGACGATAAAATTCAAGGGCGGCTTCCCGGTATCCTTGTTCGATGGCGGCGAGCGCAAGGATTTCGCCGGCGAGGAGTCTGCCGGCGCGCTGGGAATCGGCGAGCGGACGCAGGGCCGTCTCCACGGCCTCCCACGCACCGCCGCCAAGCAGGGTGAGCCCGGCGTAGATGCGCGCGACATCCTTGAACGCCTGGGGGATTTCAACGCCGCCGGTGCCGCGATATTCATAAATGCTTTGGTAGATGGCAAGGGCGGCGGGACGCTCGCCGGCGTCCTCAAGGGCGGCGGCCTCCTGGAAACGCGCGAGCAGCCCGTATCCCGACGCCTCCGCGAGCGCGAGATTCTCAAGGGTCTGGCGGTTGGGCAGCGTGTTGCTTTCACGGATGGCTTCAACGGCCTGCTCGTATGCAAGGGAAGATTGCAACTGGCGGCTCTCGACCCACGCACGCCAACCGAACCCTCCTGCAACGACAAGCAACAATGCGGCAACGGCGCCAACAATGTAAATGCCGTAATCGTTCCAAAGTTTTTGATATCGCTCGCGCCGAAGGTCTTCTTCGACTTCGCGTAGTATGTCAACCATTTGCTGCGGACTTCTTCTGTTGTGGTTTTGCGGTTTGCTTGCGGGGCGGAAATTGCTCGATATTCGCGTGATAGACATGCTCGGCGGACGGGAAGCGGCGCGCCCGGACATCCTCGGCAAAACCGATGACGGCCTGTTGGATAATGCTGTCGACCCGTGCGTATTGTTTTGCGAAACGCGGGGGGTTTTGCGTGAGCGCAAGCATGTCTTCGGTAACTAGAATCTGCCCGTGGCAGTGCGAAGATGCCCCAATGCCGATGACGGGAACGGAGGAGGCGCGCGAGACGTCTTGCGCAAGCGGCTCGATCACTCCCTCAAGCACGATGGAGAAGACTCCGGCGTCCTCGAGGGCGGCCGCATCTTCGAGCAACGCGCTTCGTTCGCCCGGATGCTTGCCGACAACCTTGTATCCGCCGGGGGCCTGGACGCTCTGGGGAAGAATGCCGATGTGTCCCATGACATTGATTCCGTTGTCGACCAAATGCCGCACAGTATCCGCGTGGGCGGCACCGCCTTCGAGCTTGACGCCGTCGCATCCGGTTTCACGAATGAGCCGCTTCGCGTTGGCAAGGGCGCCGCCGGAAGTGTCGTATGTTCCCCGCGGCATGTCGACGACGGTGAGCGCGTGCGCCGAGTTTTGCGCAACGGCGCGTGCGTGCGCGATCATCATTTCGAGGGTGACGTCATGGGTGTTTTCCATCCCGTAGAGCACCATGCCGAGAGAATCTCCCACGAGCAGGACGTCGACGTGCTTGTCGAGCAGCCGCGCAATGTATGCACTGTATGCGGTAAGGCACACGAGCGGCGGCTCCGCGGCTTTCCGCTTTTTTATACTCTCAATAGTGACGCGCGCGCCGGCTGGCTCGGCTGACATGGTTACATCTCCTGATTTCCCCTTAACGGGTCACAATATAGCACATTTCGGGCGCGAGATGCTAGACTCGGGGAATCGGAAAGAGAAACGGGAGAATCACGATGCGGGCATTTTTATTCCCGGGACAGGGAAGCCAGAAGGTCGGAATGGGCAAGGAACTGGCGGACGCCTATGCGCCCGCCCGGGAGGTCTTCGGGACGGTGGACGAGGCGCTGGGCGAAGCCCTGTCGAGGCTGATGTGGGAGGGGCCGGAGGAGGAACTGACCCTGACGCGGAACGCCCAGCCGGCGCTGATGGCGGTCTCAATGGCGGTGACGGAGGTGCTGCGCCGTGAAGGGGGCTTTGACATTTCAAAGCAGGCGGATTTTGTTGCAGGGCATTCGCTGGGAGAGTATTCGGCCCTGTGTTCGGCCGGGACATTTTCGCTCGAGGATACGGCGCGGTTGCTGCGGCTTCGGGGGGAGGCAATGCAGCGCGCGGTTCCGAGCGGTGAAGGATCGATGGCCGCGGTGCTGGGCTTGGAGGTTGAACAGATCGTCGAAGTCGCCGCGACCGCCGCGGAGGGTGAAGTTTGTGTTGTGGCCAACGACAACGCCCCGGGACAAATTGTTGTGAGCGGCCATGCGAACGCCGTCTCGCGCGCAATGTCCCTGGCGAAAGAGCGCGGTGCGAAGCGATCGATACCCTTGTCGGTCAGCGCCCCGTTCCATTGTCCGCTGATGTCTCCCGCCGCCGACGAGATGCGCGATGCGTTGTCCAACGTGGAGACATCCCCGCCGGTGCTTCCCGTGGTCGCCAATGTGACCGCCTCCCCCGTAAATTCGCATGCCGAAATTTTAAACTTGTTGGTTGAGCAGATAGTGTCTATGGTTCGTTGGCGCGAGAGCATGAACTGCCTTGCGTCCGCGGGGGTGGAGAATGTCGTGGAAGTTGGCGCGGGAAGCGTTTTGACGGGTCTGGCCCGGCGCTGTTCGGCGGATTTCACTGCGACGACATTGGGCACGCCGGATGAAATTGAGAGCTTTCTTGGGAACTTATGAGCAATGTTTGATTCGAAATGTTTGATTTAAGTGGTAAGAGTGCATTGATAACGGGGGCATCCGGCGGACTGGGTTCGGATATCGCCCGTGCGCTCCATGGCAGAGGCGCCCGGGTGGGCTTGTCCGGAACCCGCAAAGATGCCCTTGATGCGCTTGCCGGCGAGTTGGGGGAGCGCGCCGATGTCTTCGTGTGCGATCTTCATGATTCGGCAAGCATCAAGGAACTTGCCGCCGCCGCGGACGAAATGCTCGAGGGCGTGGACATCCTCGTCAACAACGCCGCCATTAACCACGACAACATCTACATGCGCATGAGCGACGAGCAGTGGGACGAGGTTTTGACGGTCAATCTCACCGCGCCTTTCCGGCTCACGCGTGCGCTCCTGCGCGGGATGATAAAACGCCGCTGGGGACGGGTGATATTCCTGACCTCCGTGGTCGGCTTCACCGGCAATCCCGGACAGGCGAACTATACGGCGTCAAAAGCGGGACTCTCGGGGATGGCCCGTTCGCTGGCGCTGGAAGTCGCCGCCCGTAACATCACCGTCAACTGCATCGCCCCGGGGTTCATGAAAACTCCGATGACGGCGGGACTGAGCGAGGAGCAGAGTGCCTCTATCCTGGCGAGAATCCCGCAGGGGCGGATGGGCTCGGGCGAGGATATCGGCGCGGTCGCGGTCTATTTGGCAAGCGAGGAAGCCGGTTATACGACGGGGCAGACACTCCATGTGAACGGCGGGATGGCGATGGTGTAAGAAAGGCTTGCAAGAAAATCTAGCCGTTCTATAAAAGAGACATGCGGCGGGTGATTCTGAATCCGTTGCAATTCGTGGAAACCAAAACTGAGGTTATAGAAATGAACAATCCATCTGATGATGTTGCCGAGCGCGTAAAACAGATTATCTCGAAAAAGGTCAAGGTCGATTATGACAAGATTGACGAATCTTCGAGTTTCCTTGAGGACATGAACCTGGACAGTCTCGCTATCGTCGAGGTTATCATGGAGTTGGAGGACGAGTTTGATCAGGAGATTCCCGACAGCGATGCCGAGAAGATTCTGACGGTTGGCGATGCCATCGAGTACATCAAATCACACTCATCCGGTTCGTAAGAAACCGGGGCGACGCGGCCGGACGGCCGTGTTGCTTATTGCATTTTTGGGTTTGCTGTTTTCTGCCGGTTACATCAGCTGGCAGGAGGCGGTGCGCGCTTGGATGTCGCCGGGAGATTACGCCGGGGGTGTTGTCACGATATCATCCGGCAGCAGCTTCGAATCGATAGTGGAACAATTGCATCGCGAAGGTGTTGTTGGTTCGCCGTTGTTGTTTCGTTCGGGAGTAATGTTTCTGGGAACGCAGCGAAACCTTCAGGCAGGAGAGTTCCGCATACCGGCGCATGCGAGTCTCTCGCAAATTGCGGAGATCCTGAGTCGCGGACACAGCGTTGCCTACAAGATAACGATTCCGGAGGGCACGACAAGTTGGGAGGCTGTTCAAATCTTGCGCGCCAATCCCGATTTAACCGGCGAAATCGTCTCGATTCCCGAAGAAGGGTCCCTGCTTCCCGAGACGTATCATTTCCAACGCGGAGACAAGCGCACCGACGTGTTGGAGCGCATGATGAAGGCTTCCAACGACACAGTTGATTCTCTGTGGCGGCAACGGGATTTGAACGTTCCCCTGGAGACGCCCTATGAAGCGCTGATATTGGCATCGATAGTCGAAAAAGAAACGGCCTTGGCGCGCGAGCGCCCCTTGGTGGCCAAGGTGTTTTTGAACAGGCTGGAACGAAACATGCGTCTGCAGGCGGACCCGACGGTAATTTACGGACTGACCCTGGGAAAGGAACAACTCGGACGGCCGCTTCGTCGCAGCGAATTAAAACGGGATACGCCCTATAACAGCTATCGCCGGGGCGGCCTGCCTCCAACGCCGATTTGCAATCCCGGAGCCGCGAGTTTGGAGGCCGTATTGAATCCGGTGGAAAGCGACGTGCTGTATTTTGTTGCCGACGGAGAAGGCGGACACCGCTTTGCTTCAACCCTGGCGGAACACCAGCGCAACGTGAAAGCGTGGCGAAACCGATGAAGCGCCGCGGCCTGATGTTCGCCGTTTCCTCGCCTTCGGGAGCCGGAAAGACGAGTCTGTGCCGGGCGTTGCTGGACAGGGAGGAGGCTGGCTTGGAACTATCGATTTCCGTGACCACGCGGGAGCGCCGCGACGGCGAAATCGACGGCAAGCATTACCACTTTCGCAGCGAATCGGATTTTCATGCCATGCGCGAAAGCGGAGGATTGATAGAACACGCCAAGGTTTTTTCCAACTGGTACGGCACTCCCCGCGCGCCGGTGGAAAGGGCTTTGCTGGAAGGCCGCGACATTTTGTTCGACATTGACTGGCAAGGCGTGAGGCAGCTGCGGGACGGATCGCCGGATGATTTGGTTTCGTTGTTTTTATTGCCGCCGAACGGCGACGAATTGCTCAACCGCCTGCGGACCCGCGCCCAAGACAGCGAAGATGTGATTGGCAAGCGCATGAAGATGGCATCGGGCGAAGTCGACCACTATGGTGAATATGGCTATATCATCGTGAACCGCGATCTAAACGAATCCGTTTCGACCGCCCGTGCAATCCTGACCGCCGAACGCCACCGCCGCGAGCGTCTTGTCGGACTGGATGATTGGATTGCGGACCTGCAAAAACAGTTGTAACCCCGCCGTTACTGTTTGCGCCTGCCAAAATCCTCTTCCTTGGTATCCTCGCCGGCTTCGAGGATTCTGTGCCGGATGATTTGCGCGCGAAGAATTGCATCTTCGATACTATCGGCATCTCCCCCTTCGATTGCCTTACGCAACCCGTCGAGATCGCCGGAAAAGCGATTTAACATTTCAAGAACGGCCTCCCGGTTATGCAGAAAGATGTCACGCCACATAACGGCGTCCGAGGCCGCGATGCGCGTGAAATCCCTGAATCCCCCCCCGGAAAATTTGATAACCTCGCTTTTTTTAAC
This sequence comes from Hyphomicrobiales bacterium, assembly GCA_026708545.1. Taxonomy (GTDB): domain Bacteria; phylum Pseudomonadota; class Alphaproteobacteria; order JAPOUT01; family JAPOUT01; genus JAPOUT01. Next base: position 4,134 of record JAPOUT010000032.1, on the reverse strand, counting down.
CTCCTCCAAATTTATTGCCGTATCGACAATCCCGAAAGCGATGAGATGCGGAACATGGCTTGTGACTGCCAGCACCAAATCATGATGCTCGGCATCCATGGAGACCACCTTCGCGCCGCATCCTTCCCAAAATTCCCGGAGTTTCTTGACTGCCGATTCGTCCGTTTCCGCCAAAGGCGTGAAAATGCACCAACGCTCCTCGAACAGTTCGGCAAAGCCCGCATCCGGACCGGAATTTTCCGTTCCCGCGACGGGATGCGCGGGAATGAAGATAACACCCTCGGGGATATGCGATTCCAACGCCCGCACGACCGATCCTTTCACCGAACCGGTGTCGCTGACAACGCAACCCTGCTTAAGGTGCTTCCCAAATATCTTGCCCACCTCTTCCATCGCACCGACCGGAACGCACAGCAGAACCAGATCCGCCTTTTCCACTTCCGCGATCGGATTCTCGATGATATCATCACAAAAATCCAACTTCCGAGCGCGGTCCATAACATCGCGGCTGATGTCAAAACCGATGATGGTGGTTTGTTCCCAACGTCTTCTAATGGCGTGCGCGAGCGACGAGCCTATCAACCCCAACCCGACGATTACGACACGCTGAAAGACCGGCTCGCTGCTCATGATGATGCGGCCAGTTCGCGAGGTTGTGGCGCAATTTCGCCGAGCGCCTCGACAACGGCACGGTTTTCCCTCTCCAGTCCGATCGATAAGCGAAGACAGTCATGCAAGCCGTAGGCTCCCATGCGCCGCAGAATGATTCCCTTCTTTTGCAAAAACGCATCTGCTTCCGGCGCGGTTAGCGGCGGAGGTATCCGCACGAGCAGAAAGTTTCCCACGCTCGGGAACGCCTCGAATCCCGCATTGTTGATGTTTTCCAGCAACCATGGAAGCCACTTGTTGTTGTGTTCGATAGAGCTTTGCAAAAACCTCTCGTCTTTGAGGGCGGCGATAGCGGCGCTCTGTGCAACTCCGCTAACGTTAAACGGCGAGCGCACTTTATTGAGCGTTTCAAGGATGTCGCCTGCGGCGTATCCCCATCCGACGCGCAATCCGGCGAGGCCGTATGCCTTTGAGAAAGTGCGGGTCATCAATACATTGCTTTCGTTGCGTGCGAGCTCGATACCGGCATCGTAATCGTCGGCTTGAACATATTCGGCGTAGGCGCCATCCAGCACGAGAAGAATGTCGCCTCGCAATCCTTGATGCAATCGGCGAATATCGTCAGCGTTGAGGTAACTTCCCGTCGGATTGTTTGGATTTGCGATGAAGACGACGCGTGTTCGCTGCGTGACCGCGGACAGGATTGCGTCAATATCGGTGCGCAGCGACTTCTCCGGCACCGCGACGCTAACGGCATTGGCGCTTTGTGCGACGATGGGATAGACGAGAAAGCCGTGTGCGCTATAGAGCACTTCGTCACCCGAACGCAGATACGCCCTGCCGAGAAGATGGAAAAGCTCATCCGACCCCGCACCGCAAATAATCCTTTCCGCCTCGATATCGTGATGATTCGCCAAGGCGGTGCGCAGCGGTTTTGCGGAAGCGTCCGGATAACGTGACACGCCTTCCGCATTCGTCTCCCCTATTGCCTTCAATGCCTCCGGCGAGCATCCCAGCGGCGACTCGTTTGATGAGAGTTTCATAACCTGGCTTGCACCGGAGAGTTTGCTTGCACCCGCAACATAGGCTTCGATGGCGTCAATGCCCTCGTGCGGAGACGGTTTCATATTCATGATGCTGCATCCTCGCGCCACGGATTTGCGTAGCCCCCCAAAAACGCAAGCCCGCCAAACCCGCGCAACGGAGCGAGCAACTCTTCCGTGCCCACGACGTGTCCGCGGACGGCAAGCAACAAGCATCGTTCTCCGTCGCCGCCATCTACAACCCAAGCATGACCATATAAATTATTCGAAACGAAAGTCTCTGCATCCCGGATGTCCATGCCTTCGGTGAGATTCCATGCAAGCAGACTTGTGTCGTCGCCCGAAGGAACGAATCGCATTGACCCAACCACCAGCGCCCGGGACTCCCTTGCTTCGCCGTTCAGCAAAAACGGCAGGCATCCGACGACCGAGAGGCCCGACCGACGCCGCGCCAAATCAAACCACCACTTCCCCTGCGCACTCCCGTCCGGCAACGGAAGCACGCCGAGCACGGATGCATCCTTCGAGACACGGTCCAACACAACGCCCGCATCCGACTCGTGGGCAGCGGGGATGGAAAATCCGTAGAAATCACGCACGAGATTCGAAAGTGCCGGATTGTCTCCCGTCCAAAGCGACACGCAAAAGCGCTGCTGGAGTTGCAAACTTGCCGACATGATTTCGCGGTATATCCGGAAAAGGGAGCCCAAGGGGAACGCGCCGTTGTGCCGCCGTGCCAGCCGGCGCAGAATGTCGACCTCCCGCTCCGGACGCAACGGACTCGCGCCCGTGCCTTCAACTCCCTTGATGCGGGCGATTTCCAGCACCAAAGCAACCCGCTTGGTGAGAAGTTCGTGTATTTGCGTGTCGACATCGTCAATGTCCCGTCGCAGTTGCGTGAGGTCTGTTGTGTCGTTCATATTTCAGGATGGGGAAGGATTTGCTAAAAGTTCGTCATGCTATCATACTCGGATATTTCGGCAACGGCAAGGACGTAAGGTAATGAACGTAGAGCAGATTGGCAACAGTGGCGAGCGGATTGAGTTTCCCGCCGGGGACGCCCTCGCGCTTGATTGCGGTGCGACGCTCTCGCCGTTGACGATTGCGTATCAAACCTACGGCGAACTCAACGCCTCGAAATCGAATGCGGTCTTGGTTTGCCATGCGCTGACGGGCGACCAGCACGTTGCAAACGCGCACCCGATTACCGGCAAGCCGGGATGGTGGAGGTTCATGGTCGGGCCGGGCGTGCCGATTGACACGAACCGTTTCTTCGTGATTTGCGTGAATTCCCTGGGCAGTTGCATGGGGACAACAGGCCCAACGTCGATAAATCCGGGCACGCAAAAACCCTACAATCTGAACTTTCCCGCCGTGACAATTCGTGACATGGTTCGCGCGCAAGCGATGTTATTGGATCATCTTGGCATTGACGAGCTCTTTTGTGTGCTGGGAGGGTCAATGGGGGGAATGCAGGTGCTGCAATGGGCATCCAGTTATCCTGAGCGCGTTTTTTCCGCCATACCGATTGCAACGGCCGCGCGCCACTCGGCACAGAACATAGCGTTTCACGAAGTTGGCCGCCAGGCGATTATGGCGGATTCAAACTGGCACGGCGGCAACTATGACGAGCATGGCGTTACTCCCGCAAAGGGTTTGGCCGTTGCACGCATGACGGCGCATGTTACCTATCTCAGCGAAGAGAACCTGCACCACAAGTTCGGGCGCAACCTGCAAGACCGTGAGAAAATCAGCTACGGCTTTGATGCAGACTTCCAGATCGAAAGCTATCTCCGCTACCAGGGAAGTACATTTGTCGATCGCTTTGATGCGAACAGTTATCTGTATATGACTCGCGCGATGGATTACTTCGATCTTGCGGGCGACTACAACGACGTGCTTGCCGATGCGTTCAGGGAATCACACGCGCGTTTTTGCCTTGTATCATTTAGCGGTGACTGGCTGTTCCCCACCAGCGGGATGAAACAGATTCTTCACGCTCTTAATGCGTGCGCCGCTAACGTGAGTTTTGTGGAGATTGAAAGCAATAAAGGACATGACGCCTTCCTGCTTGAAGAGCCCGAGATGTTTAATGTTTTACGAGGTTTTCTTGATGCGGCTGCAAATGCTCGAGGCATTCGATGACTCTGAAACAGCAGCGCACGGATTTGCAGGTAATCGCGGATATGATTACGGAAGGCTCGCGGGTTCTTGACATCGGTTGCGGGAACGGCGAACTCCTTCATATTCTCGCGCAAAACAAAAATGTTGACGGACGCGGGATGGAGTTGAGCCAGGAAGGTGTGAACGCGTGCGTTGCCCGTGGTTTGGCGGTGATACAAGGAGACGCGGAGTTTACTTTGCGTGACTACCCCGATCGTGCGTTCGACTACGTTGTTTTGAGTCAGACGTTGCAAGCGATGTCGAAACCCGCCGATGTTCTCGAGCAGATGCTGCGGATTGGAAAGTATGCGATTGTCTC
>JAPOUT010000070.1 GCA_026708545.1 Hyphomicrobiales bacterium | reverse complement strand
AGTGTTGGGGTGGTTGGTGCAATCTCCGGCGGCAAAGATGTTCGGGTCGGAAGTTTGTGCATATTGATTGACGAGGATTCCGTTGTCGATTTCGAGTCCTGCATCGGCGGCGAGTTCAACCCGTGGCTCGGCCCCGATGCCGATGACGATGCAATCGGTCTCAAATGAATCTGCTTCGTGCGACACCGGTCCCGGACGGGATTCTCTGCTACATCGAACGGTGTAGGTGTTTTCGTCTCCGTCAATGGATTCAATCTGCGTGCCGGTTTGGATGTCGACGCCGTTGCGCTGGTGGATTTGGTGCAGGAATTTTGCGACGGGTTCGGCGGTGACTCGTTTGAGAATTCTGTCTTGTGCTTCAAGGATTGTCGTGTGAATTCCTTTTTTTGAGGCAATGGCGGCAATTTCGAGTCCGATATATCCGCCTCCGACAATGGTGAGTCTTTTACCGGGTCGGAGGGCATTGGAGATGGCGACGGAGTCGTCAAGGGAGCGCAGATAGAGGACGCCGCTTTTCTCGGCGCCGGGGATGCCGGCAATGCGGGCGCGCGTACCGGTTGCGATGAGGAGTCGATCGTAGCCGAGGTGCTCGCCGTTTTGCAGAAGGAGTTGCCGGGCGTCCCGCTCAATGGCATCAACGCGCGTATTGAGCATCAGGGAAATGTTGAGCCGGGCATAGGCGTCGGCGGGACGGAAAAATAGACGTTCACGCTCAAGTTCTCCCGCAAGGAACGCCTTCGAGAGTGGTGGGCGCTGGTAGGGCGGATAGGCCTCTTCGCCGATGAGGGTGATGCGTCCGGGAAAATTGGCTTCACGTAGCGTGAGAGCCGCTTGCGCGCCGGCTTGTCCGGCGCCGATGATGACAATATGCTCGCTCATGCCGGTCGGAAATTTGGGGATTGCGAGTCTAGTGGTTGCGGGCTTGGTGGTTGTGTTATGCTATTTGTCATGAAAGGCAAGTTTGTTTGATGGATTCTGGAGTATACACGATTGCGCCGGGCGTGGACTTTCTTGGCGCCCTGTCGTCCCGGCTGTTGCACGAGGCTCGAGAGGGCGGCGATGCCCGTGATTTAAGTTCGCAGTATGTATTTTTGCCGACGCGTCGCTCGATGAGGGCGCTGGAGGGGCGTTTGCTGGAGGATTCCGGCGGGAAAGCGTTGCTGTTACCACAGATAGTTCCGCTGGGTGATGTAGGGGAATTGGAGGAGAACGAGGATCCTGAATTATATCTTTCGAGGAATTCGGCATGGCATGTTCTCACAAATACCGAGAGACAGTTTGAATTAACCCGCTTGATTTTACATTGGAGCGAGCGGTCGCAATCGCGCATTGCCGGCTCGCCGGTCCAAGCCGCGAATCTGGCGTTGGAATTGGGAAGCCTGTTGGATTCGGCCGAGACGGAAGGCGTTGACCTCAAACGGCTGCATCGCTTGGTTCCCGACCTTTATGCGGAGAATTGGCAGGAGACTTTGGAGTTTTTGCAAATCATTATTGATGCTTGGCCGAAGGTTTTGGAAGAAAAGGGTTGTATCTCTGAAGTTACTGCCCGTGACGATGGGCTGCGCTCGCTTGCCAAGCGCTGGGAAGAGACACAGCCGGAGTCCTTGGTGGTTTCCGCGGGATCGACCGGTTTGATGCCCGCAACGGCAGATTTGTTGAAATGCATCATGTCGCTCCCGCGTGGGATGGTTGTGCTTCCGGGGTTGGACCGCGAAATGGAGGATTCGGTTTGGAAGGAGTTGAATTGGGAGCATCCGCAATATGCGATGAAGATTCTGCTCGGCCGTCTCAAGATTTCCCGCAAGCAGGTGAAGACCTGGGGGGAAGGCGCTAAAGAGGAAACGCCTACGCAGATGTCCCGGCAACAATTGTTACGCTTGGCGCTTTATCCCGCCGAGATGGTTGATCGTTGGCAAAAAGCGCTTGGCAAGGATGTTGATCTCAAGCAGGTGAAGTCGTCGCTTGCCGGGTTGAATCTACTGGAGGCGCCGGGCCGTCGCGAGGAGGCCGGCATGATTGCGCTGCTGTTGCGCGACCTGTTGGAGACTCCCGGCAAACGGGGCGCGCTGGTAACATCGGACAAGGAATTGGCGCGCCGGGTTTGCGGCGAGATGCGTCGCTGGGGAGTTGAGATTTACAACTCCGCCGGTAACACTTTGCTCGAGAGCGACGAAATGCGTTTTGCCTGTTTGCTTGGTGAAATGGTTGCAAGCGAGTTGTCGCCTTCAAGTTTGCTGGCGGCGTTAAAGCATCCTCTAGCTTGGTTTGGCATGGACGCAAAGGTGCTGCGTTTGCGTGTTTCTTTGTTGGAGCGTTTTGTATTGCGCGGCCTGACACCGTCTCCGGGCATCGAGGGATTGCGGGATGCTCTCAAGCATTCTCCTGGGAGTGTTTACGACGCCCCTACTGAAAAACAAGCCGTCGAGATACGTAAGTTGATAGATGCGTTGGAGCATTCGCTTTCTCCGTTCGAGTCGATGCGCGAGGACAAACATAAGATTCGCGATCTTGATGATTGGATGAAAGCGCATCTTTCCGCCTTAGCGTCTGCCGCTGTCAAGGATTCGGGCGATGTGGCCAAGGAGTTTTTCGCATCGTTGTCGGATAACGAGGGAAGTTTGCCGCCGCTATCCTTTGCCGATTATCTCGCACTAATCCAGCATCTGGCGGAAACCCGGCCGTTGCGAAATTCTTCATCCGGAAAGCACCCGCGTGTTTTCATCTGGGGATTGCTTGAGGCTCGTCTTCAACGCGTGGACATGGTGATACTTGGCGGATTGAACGAGGGTCTTTGGCCTCGGCGCACGCACGTGGGCGCATGGCTCAACCGCTCCATGCTGCGGGAACTCAAACTCAATGACCCGGAATGGCGCATCGGCCAGGAAGCGCATAACTTCGTTCAGGGTGCGATGCAGCCGAAAGTGGTGCTTTCGCATGCCGTCAAGGTCAACGGCACGCCGACAATGAAGTCGCGCTGGCTGCTTCGCCTTGAGAAGCTTTTGCAGGGCATGGGCATCGAACATCTCGGCGAAGATGAGAACTTCTCCAAAAAATGGCTGGAGCGTTTTAAGTCTCTCGACGGTGAAGGCGAAGACATGCGCTTCGAGCCCTATCTGTCGCCGAAACCCTGCCCGCCGGTAAAAGACCGGCCAAAAAGTTTTTCGGTTACTAGAATCGAGAAATTGATAGAAGATCCTTATTCCATATACGCGCGCAATATTCTCAAACTCAAACCTCTTGAGCCCATTGATGCTCCTTTCGACGCGCGTATGCGGGGCACTCTAATCCATGCAATCCTGGAGGAATTCTCCCGCAAATGGTCGGACGCTTTGCCTGAAGACATAGAAGCCCAACTCCTTGCCATCGCTGACAGGCATCTCGCTTATTTGCGTGAGACAAAGCCCGAGGCGGTCACGCTACTGTTGCCGTCGTTGGAAGTTTTGGCGCGGCGCTTCGAGGCGTTCGAGCGCGGACGTCGTAGGGCGTCAATGCGTTTGTTAATAGAAGAAAAAGGGGAGATTTCTTTTGCTGTTGGCCGCAGGAAGCACATTTTGAGTTGTTATGCAGACCGCATCGAGATTGCAGACGGCGGTGCGAACATCTGCGACTATAAGAGCGGAGCGGTGCCTTTGGCGAACGAGGTGATTGCTGGTAAGAAGCCGCAACTCCCGCTGGAGGCGTTAATCCTGTGCAAGGAAGGTTTTGGTGACGTCGCAAAAGACGTGACGCGACTTGACGGCCTGACATACATTTCCACACGAATAAGGGAAACTTTGGGTGCTGAACTCGACATTCGTGAAATTGTACCGAAAGAAGGAACTCTCGATGAACTCGTGGAGGAATCACATCAGGGGCTAAAACGCCTTCTTAAAGCTTATCTCGATGAGGCGCAGCCGTATTTGTGCCGGCCGCGGGAAGAGTCGCGGCGCTACGCCGGGGACTACGACCATCTCGCACGGTTGCTGGAGTGGTCGTCGTCCGCATCGGATGGTGACAGATGAGCACGCCCGCCAAGGACCAAGCCAAAGCGTCCAACCCGAAGACGTCGGCATGGGTCGGTGCTAACGCCGGCAGCGGAAAAACCCACGTGCTGGTTCAGCGGATGCTGCGATTGTTGCTGGCGGGCGTTGCACCCTCGTCGATATTGTGCCTGACATTCACGCGTGCGGCAGCCGTCGAAATGTCCGCGCGTTTGCTCGAACAACTGGGTAAATGGGCGATTTTCGAGGAACCCGAACTAACCGGAGAGTTGCAGGAACTTCTTGGCGCGCCGCCGGATGCGGAACAGTTGCGTTCGTCCCGCATGCTGTTTGCCCGCGTGTTGGATACGCCCGGAGAGTTGCGCATCCAAACGATTCATGCCTTTTGCGAGAGATTGCTTCAGCGCTTTCCGATTGAAGCCAGAGTTCCGGCGCAGTTTCGCGTGCTGGAGGAACGCGAAGCCCATGAGATGCGTTTGTCGGCGCGTGACACTCTGCTGCGTTCCCTTAAAGGCGGCGGCGCGAGTGGTTTGGCGCGGGCGGTTCGAACCATTTGCGCCGACATCACCGAGGCCGAATTTACCCGCTTGCTTGAGGCCATCGATAAAGAACGCCAACGGCTTCGGGATTTGCTGCCGACGAGCAAAAGAGTCGAGGAAGTCGCCGGGAAAATTGTTGCTGCCCTAGGCTTAAAAGACGGCGAAACATCCGCATCCGTTGAAGAGCGCATCTTTAATATGGACGCATCAACGCGTAAGGATCTGCTTGAAGCTGCCGACATGTTTCGGGGCGAAAAGGGCGTAACCGCGGTCGCTAACGGTGAAAAACTGACGCGGTTTCTCTCTTCCGACTCGATAGGGTCCAGTCTGAAAGATTACATGGGCGTGTTCTTCAAGGTCGACGGGAATCCGCGCGAAAGCAGAATGGTCCCCGCCGCATTGGCAAAAAGCCGTCCCGACATCGTCGAAAGCATGCATGCCGAGCAAGGGCGCTTGATGGAATTGCGCGAACGTTACGTTGCATGCCGAATGGCGGAACGTTCATGCGCCGTATTGCACCTTAGCCACCGGATAATCTCCAACTTTGAAGACAGCAAGCAACGACTCGGCGCACTCGACTTCGACGATCTTATCGAAAAAACGGCACAACTGCTGAAAAACTCCAAACAGGCCGCATGGGTTTTATATAAACTCGATGAAGGCCTCTCGCATATTCTCATTGACGAAGCACAGGACACCTCGCCGCGCCAGTGGGAGGTTATTTCTGCGCTCGCCGGTGAATTTTTTGCCGGTAAGGGTTCGGAAAAATATCAGGAATCCGCCATCCCGCGCAGCTTGTTTGCCGTAGGAGACGAGAAGCAATCGATTTTCCGTTTCCAAGGCGCAGACCTGCAAGTTTACGACGAAAAACGCAGGCGCTTTGGCAAGGATGCCGAAGATGCGCAATTGCGCTGGGAGGAGGTTCCGCTAAGAACCTCTTTTCGATCGACGCCCGAAGTGTTGCAGGCCGTTGATTTTCTCTTCTCCGAAGGCGTCGGTAAAGACAGCGTAAGCGCATCCGGTAAAAAAATCTTGCATGAGGCAAATCGTTCGAACGAGCACGGACTCGTCGAGCTTTGGGATCTGGAATGCAAAGAAGACAGTCCGCCTCCACATGATTATTGGAGCGTTGTAAATGTGATGGAAGATTCCACCGTTGAAGAACCGCACGTGCGTCTGGCAAAGCGAATTGCGAAAAAGATTCGCTCCCTGCTTGACGGCGGAACAATACTGCCGCGTGATATTTTGATTTTGGTGCAGCGTCGTGGCGGGTTTGTCGAAGAGATAACGCGTGCGCTTAAGCAAGAGGATGTCCCGGTTGCCGGCGCCGACCGTTTGCATCTCGTTGAGCATATGGCGGTGATGGATTTGCTCGCACTCGCGCGCACATGTTTGTTGAGCGAGGACGATCTCTCGTTGGCAGAAGTTTTGAAGAGTCCTTTCTTCGGCTTGGACGATGATGGCTTGTTCGATATTGCCCACGGACGAAAGGGAAGTCTGTGGCAGGCGCTGTGCAAGAAAGGTGATGAGAAGATAGTTAAGCGTTTGTCGGAATGGCGTGATAAAGCGTTGCATTTGTCGCCGTTCGAGTTTTACCACGGCGTGCTGGTGGAGGGAGGCCGGGAGCAATTGCTAAGGCGCCTGGGTCCGGATGCCGCCGACCCCATCGATTCGTTTCTCGAGTTGCTGTCCGACTATGAACGGGAGAGCGCCCCCTCATTGCAAGGGTTTTTACGTTGGCTGGAACGATCGAAAGTCGAAATCAAACGCGATCACGACAGCGCCCGCGACGAGGTTCGTGTCATGACTGTCCATGGCGCCAAGGGGCTGGAAGCGGATGTTTTGTTTTTGCCGGATAGCTGTCGCAGCATCGGCCATTGGAGCCATGATCCGGCATTGTTCTTTGCCGATGACGGCGAAGGCAACGTGCCGCCGTTGATGTGGGCACCCTTGCAGCGCGACGATGTTCCTGCTTCTAGCGAGAAGCGCATGCGGTTTCGTGCCGAGGAGGTTCGGGAAAACTGGCGGCTTCTTTATGTTGCGATGACGCGCGCACGCGACCGTCTTTACATCTGCGGGCATACTTCACGGTCCAAGCCTCCCGAAGATAGCTGGTATGAACGTTGCCGTAACGCATTGCAACCGCACATGGAGGAAGTTCAAGAAGACGGTGAAACGGTCTGGCGGTTGGGAAAAGACTCGGCTCCTTCAAAGCGGGAAAAGCCGGGGGGCGAATCGGAACCCCATTTTGAAATGAGGCACTATGCGCCTCTTGCACCCGAGAAGAGCATCGAATCGGTGGCTCCCTCTGTCGCGTTTGCGCCGAAGCGGAAACGGGGCGAATGGCGCGAAGATGACAAGCGCCGACGGGCAAGACGTCGAGGAGAACTTCTCCACGAAGGTTTGCGGCGTTTGAGCGCTTTGCCTCCGGGAGATAGAGAAGGCGCAAATGCGGGCATTGTCGATGCCGTTGCGCGGCGTCTAAAGGCGAAGATTGATTCGGAGCAACGCGCCGAAATTCTCAAAACCCTCGAACACGTGATGGCATCGGAAGAATGCCGTTTCGTGTTTGATGCCGACGGGCGCAACGAGGTTGCCCTCAGCGGGTATATTCATCTGCCCGACGAGGCGGACGAGCGCCGGGTCCCTGGCCGAATCGATCGTTTGTGCTTCCTGGAAGGGGGTGAAATCCTGGCGGTGGAATACAAAAGCGACCGTCGCCCTCCGGACAAGGTTGAAGATCTCCGTACCGAATATTTGGGTCAAGTCGGAATTTACTATAGACTGCTCCGGGAGCTGTGGCCGAGTCGAAAGGTTCGCTGTGGTGTCTTGTGGATTGCAACCGCGAGCTTCATGGAGGTTCCCGAATCGATGCTACAAGGCGTGTTTAACAAATAGGGAGGCTATTATGAGCGCAATCGAAGTAACAGACCAGTCCTTTCAAAAGGATGTATTGGAAGCGAGCGGAGCGGTGTTGGTGGATTTCTGGGCACCATGGTGCGGGCCGTGCAAAGCAATCGCGCCGATGCTCGAGGAAGTCACCACGGAAATGAACGGGCGGTTCACGCTCGCCAAACTTGACGTCGACGAAAACCCTGAAATTGCGTCACAATACGGCGTGCGCAGCATTCCGATGCTGGTGTTGTTCCGCAACGGCGAGGTCGTCGATAGCACCGTGGGAGCCTCGTCGAAAGCACGTCTGGTGAAGTGGCTGGAGGAGTTGTTATAGACGCGCGTGTGCTCGTCGGCACTATCGGGTTGATGAGCGGGACCTCCCTTGATGGGATTGACCTTGCTTTTTTGAAAACGGACGGCGAGTCGCAGGTGCAGCGAGGCGCTTCAGCGACGGTTGCTTATCCGGACGCACGACGCCGTCGGCTTCGAGAATTTCTTGATCAAGTCAAAGCGGCATCAGACGATCTGCCCGGCGGCATGGATTCGATCGAGCGTGATTTGACTCTTGCGCATGTTGAAGCGGTCGAGATGTTTTTACAACGCGAGAATATCAAGCGCGAGAGCGTCCAATTGCTGGGGTTTCACGGGCAGACGGTCCTGCATCGTCCTGAATGCGGCGAGACTCTGCAGTTGGGCGATGCGGAATTGTTGGCGCGCGAGACCGGCATCAATGTGGTTTATGACTTTCGAAGCGAGGACATGCGTGGCGGCGGTCAAGGTGCGCCGCTGGTGCCCCTCTACCATGCAGCACTGACGGAGTCGCAAGGTAAGAGCGATGTCGTGTGTGTCGTCAATCTCGGCGGTATTGCCAATCTCACATGGATTGCACCAAACACGCCGCCCGTAGCCTTCGATGTCGCTCCATGCAACGGGTTACTCGATGATTGGGTTGCACGACACACCGGTGCCCCAATGGATGCCGATGGTCGTCTTGCGCAACAGGGCCGCGCAGACGAGGCCACGCTGGCTTTGATGTTGTCGCATCCGTTTTTGTCCAAGCCGCCGCCGAAGTCACTCGATCGTTTGGATTTTACCGATGAGCCGCTTGCGGATTTGTCACCTGCCGATGGCGCCGCAACTATAGTCGATTTTATCGCTGAAACCATCGCTCGTGCGACAACATATCTGCCCGCGCTCCCGAATGTCTGGGTGTTGTGCGGAGGAGGGCGGAGGAATCCGGTGTTGTGTGCGGCGTTATCATCAAGGCTTTCAGGCAAAAGCGTTACCGCCGAGGAATGGGGCTGGAACGGCGATCATATCGAAGCGGAGGCGTTCGCCTGGTTGGCGGTGCGCTCAATGCGCGGATTGCCCCTGACGCTTCCAAGCACAACGGGAGTCTCGCATCCGATGTGCGGAGGCAGGCGCGTAACCGTGCCGAACCATTGACTTTTAGGTGAAGCAGAAAAAAAAGCTTGCCTTCAGGTGAAGTAATGCGGTATCCAATCGATGTCGGGTGTCTCATGAAGGCTCGATATGGTTCGCCCAGCCCGACATCATTTTGCCGGAAAAATGGATTTTTGGAAGTTTTTCCTGACGATTCCCCGGGAGCGCGCTCTTACCCTCTTAGCGTTCCCTTGGTCGAAGGAACCGCCCCGCTCGCGCGAGGGTCCAGCGCGACAGCGGAACGCAGTGCACGAGCCAATCCTTTGTAACAAGACTCAACAATGTGATGCGTGTTTTCACCGTAAAGATTGTCGACATGCAATGTAATTGCGGCGTTCTGCGCAAACGCATGGAACCATTCTTTGAAGAGTTCGGTGTCCATCTCGCCAAGCTTCGCACGCGGCATGTTCACGCGCCAAACCAAATAGGCACGCCCTGAAATATCCACGCTCACGCGCGTGCAGGTCTCATCCATCGGGATGACCGCGTTTGCATAACGCGTGATGCCGCGGCAATCCCCCATCGCCTCGCCAAACGCCTTGCCTAGCGCGATGCCGGTGTCCTCGGTCGTGTGGTGCGCGTCAATGTGAAGATCTCCCTTCGCGCGAAGGCTTATGTCCATCAGCGAGTGGCGCGACAATTGTTCGAGCATATGGTCGAGAAAGCCGATGCCCGTGGAGATGTCGTAGGCGCCGGTGCCATCAATATTAAGGTCGAGGGAGATGTCAGTCTCCTTGGTCTTGCGCGAATGACTCGCACGGCGGGGAGATTGGTCGGGGGATGTCATAACAGTAGTCTCCTGGTTACACAGCGTGGCAGACGATCGAACGCGCAAGTTTCCAGTCCAGTCTGCGCCGATACATGCCGTCACGCCGAAGCCCTCGATAGCAGGTAAGCAGAACATCCCGGGTGCGAGCACGAAACTCGTCCAAGAAGACATTATAGTCTCGAATTCGAGGAGTGAAAGGCACACGTATTTTCGTCAACGCCCTTGAGGAGTGCGTGATGGAGTAACCGTCCAGTTCCTCCGGTTTGCAGAAGCGGATGGATGGCGCGCGGGTATTGTCAAGGGCGATGAGCCCAAGGTTGCCATTCGGGTCGTTAAAACGAATGTTGCGTAAAATTTCCTGCTGTTTTTTCGTTGTCGTCCGGGGAAGGTGCGCTTGGAGTTCTGCGAGCGTGCCAACGTGTTCGCGTTCCGACCACACGGTGACATCCGTTGAGGCGTTCGGCTCGAAGAGCGCGAGTCCCACGGGATGGGCAGTATCACGGAACATCGATGAACGCAACGAGATGAAACCGGTTAATCTCTCGTGAAACAGATTCGCCCGAATAAAAGACTCCGGCACCAATGCTGCAACCCATGCGCAGTGGTCGAGACATTTTTCCAAAGCGAATTTGTAGAGATCGTCATGGCGGCATTCGGGAAACGGAAGCCCACGAGCGGTCGCGCTGTTTTTTGCTAGCCACGGAGGATTGGTCACGCAGACATCGAATCCCTTGGGAAAGGAGGCGAGGGTGTCGCGTCGGCGAACCCCCTTTGCTCCGGGAAGGATATCGAAAGCGTTCCAGCGGACGCATAATTCGATATCCTTGAGACGATCGATGAGGCTGTTGCATCCGGCAAACGGCTCGAGAATAGTCTTGTTGACAATCCCGGCTCTCGAAGCCCAATCTTCGAATGCTTCGCAAGCGAAGGGGTTGCCAACGGTGTAGTAGCGTCCTTCTGCACGTTTCTTTGTAAGTTTGCCGTTAGCGGTCAGGGTCATCACTGATAACTTCTTGTGTCGAGGTGTTGATTCATGGTGTCCCTCTCTTAAAAAAACTACCCCGCCGGGGACCGCAAGCGGCCAAGTCCGACGGGGCGGTAGATGCCTGCCACTGTACACCAATTTCCAAATCATGTATCAAAAAAATTTTAGAACTGTACGCGGATTCAGTTGCTTGTCAGAAACATTACGACTAGCGCAGGATTTTAGAGGTTCTGAGCTAATGGCAACACTATCCCCTAAAAAAAACCCGCTGGGGACCACGAATGGTCAAGTCCAGCGGGGAGTAAGTAAGCACACCATACACGAATCACTTGGATTAAGCCAATTCTTTTTGAAGTTTTCACGCATATTTAACGTTTTGGTAACAATTCCAGAAAAACCGCGATAAATGGCGGAATTTTGCGATTTTCTCGGATATAATTCCGATTTTGTCCGTCGTCCCCTTCTTAAAAAAGGAACCCTGCCGGAGATTGCGAAGCAATCCCATAGCTTGGCAGGGCGGAAGTGCAACCATCATACAACGATTGCCCGATTCGCAACAACTTTTTTTTTGCGTCTTTGGGCATATCCTAAGAAAAACCCCGTTGGGGACCGCAAGCGGCCAAGTCCAACGGGG
>JAPOUT010000061.1 GCA_026708545.1 Hyphomicrobiales bacterium | reverse complement strand
TGGAAGTATTGCCGAAATCGTCCTTAAAGTTTTGGTTTTCATGGTGATTCTCCTTTTATTGTTGTATTTAGATTCTGCCATAGTATCGATTCGTTGTAAAGCGTCAAAAATCCCTCCATTATAGATGATGCGAACGGGGAGAAGGAGATTGTCTTGGAGGTATTGTTACCGTTCCGTGTACGATGATATGGATTGCCAGTCTATTGTTCACAGAAATACCATGACGTCTGTGTAGATGATTTGCTTCCTTAACGATATGAGGATTGAAAGGCACACTCCCCTTCCTTATACTGTTGGGAAAGAAGCCCCATCAGAACCACCTGACAATCGACTCTCAAACGCACTGGAAGCAAACCCGTGGGGTCGTACAGGGAAGGCAAAAGGAACGTGGGGAAGCGGATGGGATAGAAATAGCGAATCGGTCAAATGGAGGGGCTATGATAAGGCGTTCAAATTGCATAACGTTGCATTATAGGCTTCACCCTACCGCCATTCACGTTCCCCGGAACATGGACAGGAAACAAAATGATCAAGGTTGTTAGTTTTAAAATTTGCCCGTTTGTTCAACGCGTTACAGCTTTACTGGAAGCCAAAAACGTTCCATACGAGTTGGAATACATAAGCCTTAGCGACAAACCGCAGTGGTTTTTGGATATTTCGCCGACAGCCCAGGTCCCTGTTCTGGTTACCGGAACGGGTACAGCCTTATTCGAGTCGGATGCTATCACAGAATATTTAGACGAAGTTCATGAACCGCTGGAACCCAACCTGACTCCTGAACAGCGTGCACTCGATCGAGCATGGAGCTATCAAGCGACAAAGCACTATCTTGTGCAGTGCTCCGCTATGCGAAGTCCTGACGAAGATACTTTGAAGGAACGAAAAGAAAAACTTGGCAGGGTTTTTGAAAAAGCGGAAAAAGCGTTAGGAGAAGGTCCATACTTTAAGGGAAACACAATTAGCAACGTGGATGTTGCATGGATTCCCTTGTTACACAGAGCTGCAATAATTGAAGACCACACATGTTTTAACTTTATCACCGGATATCCGAAAGTTCAGGCATGGCAGGCAGCGTTGTTAGAAACGGGTCTGCCCGCGAAATCGGTACCGGAAGACTTTGAAGATGTTTTCACAGGATTTTATTTATCCGACGAAGTTTTTTTGGGCAGGAATAAAAAATATGAAGGCGAGTCTTCAGCATCAACTTGCAGAAACACGGGATGTTGTTAAAGGCTGTCTGACTAATCTTGATACGAGGCTTGGACAATTCACCGTAAAAACCCGGGGCATATTGAAGGCGGCAAGAAATTCCACCTCATAGGAGAATTTTAACAATTCGGAAAAGTTCGGAAAAATCCGCCCGCCGATTCGATTGAGACCCGAGGAGTTACGCCGATATCACGCGGTATCGCTCGCCATACCGGCATCCCAAGCCCGCATATACCACATAAAAACCGCTGAAAAAGCCGGAAACGGACCCGCCCACGCCCCTCTCCCGCCCGTCCCATATCGGAAACCCGTCTGCACGGATTCCCGCAAATCCAACCGTTCATGCAGGGGTTGATTCGGTGAAAATGCTTGTGGTATAATGGTTGCGGTTCTGCAGCCAATTTCTCGAAGAGCAACCCTGTCGGGTTGCCCATGAATGCAACACTGGAAACGGAAATAAATGGGACAAGCCTTCGAGGTTTGGTTTGCAGACGGCCCGACACTTACCGGGTAAATCTGCAACGAAGGAGACAACTTTTAATAGAAACCTTTATTCATGTGGAAGCAATCTCGTTTCTTAAGCGGGATTTCTTGCTGCTCCATTACGAATTCCGCGTCGGTTCTTGTAGAGTTTGGACGGCGGGGGACGTTGGGGGGCTTACCGAAAACTCTACGATACAGCCGCCAGCGCTCCCCCGTCGTTCTCATTTGCAAGAAAAAGCGTAACGTGGGGAACCGAGTCGGGCATACCGAGGGCATCAAGATTCACGAGCATGTCGCGAAATGCACACTAAGCACTTACACTACAATTTAAGATGTGCGATAACGGGCACGTGGTCGGAGGGCTTGCGCCAACCGCGAACCTCACGAGCGACTTCGACGGAACGCAGACAAGGCTGCAACGTCCGGGACGCCCAGATGTGGTCAAGACGACGGCCCCTGTCCGAAAGAGACCAGTCACGCGCACGATAGCTCCACCAACTGTACAGTTTCTCCGGCGGAGGAATGAAATGGCGCGCAACATCTATCCAGTCATGAGAATCCTGCACGCGCCCGAGACTTTCGGTCTCCTGCGGCGTGTGGGAGACAACGTCAAGCAAAGCCTTGTGATTCCAGACATCCTCCTCAAGAGGTGCAATGTTAAGATCGCCGACAAGAAGGCGACGAGTGTTTCGTTTGGAAAGCCCCCCGGACCATTCGGTCATCTCTTTGAGATACTTCATTTTATGGGCGAATTTTTCGTTCCGCTTGGTGTCGGGAATATCACCGCCGGCGGGAACATAGAAATTGTGAAGTTCAATATTTTTGCCGCCGGCCTCGAAATTAACGGCGATGTGCCGGGCATCGTCTTTACCGCCGAGAAAAAGCCGACTCTCTTTGTGCAATGACAGCTTCGAGAGAATCGCAACACCGTGATAGGCTTTCTGCCCGTTGAGGGCAATGTGCTTGTAACCCATCCGGGAAATATCGTCGACAGGAAAAAGGTCGTTGCTGCATTTAATTTCCTGCAGGCATAAAACATGCGGACGGAACTTTTGGACAAACAGCCGCACCAAGTCAAGACGAATTCTTATCGAGTTGATGTTCCAACTCGCAATTCGAAGATTCATGCGAAAACGACAAAATTAGGTGGGGCAATCATCAGCAAAATATCTACCGTTAGAAAAAATCTGTATGTTAATACTCTACAAAAACCCGCTCACGCCTGCCTTCGGATCAAAGACAAAGAGAGGTGCCCGCATTATATCCCAATCCTAACGGAATTGGGAAGCAGTTTTGTCGAGTGCCGCGCGGGCGAGATTAAAGAGTTCATCAAGTTCGGCTTGCGTGATCGTCAGCGGCGGACTCAAAACCATCGTGTCACCCACCGCACGCATAATCAAACCGCTTGTGAAACAGTTGTTTCGACAAGTCTTGCCGACCTCTTTCCCCTCGTCAAAGCGCTTGCGTGTGGATTTGTCTTCAACCAATTCAATCGCACCCATGAGTCCGACCGAGCGAGTCTCTCCTACAAGAGGGTGGTCGTTGAGCTGCTTGAGATGTTTGGCGAAATAATCGCCGATGTCGCCGCCCGCACAGGTGGCAAGTCCTTCGCGCTCGATAATCTCGAGATTCTTCAACGCAACCGCGGCGGCAACCGGATGCCCCGAATAAGTAAAGCCATGAACCAATTCCTCATCGGCCTTGAGAAAGGTCTCGCTCATTCTTTTCCCCAACGCAACCGCAGAGATGGGCTGGTATCCCGATGAAAGTCCCTTCGCCATCGAAATCAAATCGGGCCGGATGCCAAATGTATCGCAGCCGAACCAATTGCCCGTTCGACCAAATCCGCAGATAACCTCGTCAACATGAAGCAGCACGTCATATTTTTTGCAGATGCGCTGAATCTCCTCCCAATAACCCGGCGGCGGGATTATCACTCCGCCCGCCCCCATAATCGGCTCGCCGACAAATGCCGCGACATTGTCCGCTCCAAGTTCAAGAATCTTTTCTTCCAGTGAAGCGGCGGCCTGGTGCGCAAAAGTTTCGGCGGAGGGTCCGTCTTTCAGGCCGACGCCATTTTCAAAACCATAGGGCGCCATCACATGAACGAAACCATCAAGGGGGAGATCAAACTGCGGGTGCATCGGCTGCAGCCCCGACAGCGAAGCGGCGGCCATCGTCACGCCGTGATAGGCGCGCTGCCTCGAAATAATCGTCTTCTTTTGCTTCGCGCCCTCCAGATTCCAAAAATAACGAATGAGTTTGACGGCGGAGTCATTCGCCTCGCTTCCGGAATTGGCGAAAAAAACATAGTCGCACCCCGAAGGCGTAAGCGCCGCGAGTTTCGCGGCAAGTTCCGCCGTCGGGGGCGTCGTCGTTACGAACAGCGTGTTATAATACGGCAGCGCCTTCGTCGCTTCATAGGCCGTGCGCGACAGATCCTCGCGTCCATACCCGACCTGCACACACCATAACCCCGCCATTCCGTCCAAAATCTTCTTGCCCCCCGAATCATATATGTAGACGCCCTCCGCTTCGACAATCACGCGAACATTGCCTTGCGCCATCTCCGTCGGATTCAAAAACGAATGAAAGTGGTGGCGCGCGTCTATCTCCTGCCAGTGACGCGTCAAATTGTCATGCTTGGTTGCTTCGTCCATATCCATGAGTATACCACCGCAAGAGAATCTAAGGCGAGTCCGAACTAATCCGCTTGCGCAGCACGGCTTCCCTGTAAGCAATGAAAAGCATTGCCCCGATAATCACCGCGCTTCCCAACAGCGTTGAGCCATCGGGAACCTCGGCAAAGATGAAGTAACCCGCAATCCCCACAAACACCAATCGCAAGTAAAAGAACGGCGCAATAAAGCCGGCCTCGCTGTCGCGATAGGCGCGGATGTCCGAAAACATCCGCAACGACCCGCCCGCGACCAGCAAAAGCATCCACACCCACTCCGCACCCGTGGGATCATGCCAAACCGGAACGGCCAGGGGAAACGTGCAAATGCCGGCAATGACGGGACCCGAGATAAAGATGCTCGATGTCGACTCCGTTTTTACCATCCGCTTCACAATCAGTAACGACAGGGCAAAACAAAATGCACACGCAATCGCGGCAAACATGGCGACTTCGACTTCGCGTATCTGCCCGGGTCGCAGGATTATCAGCGCGCCCGCAAAACCAACAATCACGGCCATGATGCGCTGCAATCGAATCTTCTCGCCCAGCAAGGGCCACGCCATGACGGTCGTAAAAGCAGGCGCAAGAAAGAACAAGACCGTCGCTTGCGCTATCGGCAAATGCGCAAGCGCGTAGAAACCTAAATGAAGCGCAGCCGCCATCAGCAATCCGCGGTAAATGTGAAGTCGCAAATGCACTATCCGCAACCCTTTCCCGCGCACCAGCATCACAGGCGCAAGCAGCAATACAATCAGCAAGCAGCGCCAGAAAACTATCACCCGCGAATCCATCGAAGACGCCAATTCATGGACGCATACCGTCATAATTGTCGCCCCAACGCACGAAACCACCGCCCAAGACGCTGCACGCCCCCCGGCAGAAAAACTCACCATTTCCTTAAATCCATCAAATTTCCTCTTGCATGTCCCGCCATTCCGCTATAAATAGTCAGAACACGGGCAAACGCCTGCAAGTACGTCTCGTTTGTATCCTCCGTAGAATCCCCCCTAAATATTCTCACAGGATGGAGACAATGACTATGAAAGTCCAGCAAAATAATTCGGTTTTTTCCACGTGCGTATGCTCTTGGCGCGTTGGCGTCTTGTTTGTCGTAGCTTTATTCGCGGGAATCGCGGCCTCCCAGACCGCGCTTGCCGACCAGCACGATGACTCCCCCGGACACGACGAAGACGGAGATGTCGCACCTGCGCCGCCCTCCATTGGCGCGGATGTTCCGCTTACATACTTCGGGCCCGCGCCCGCAGAAGTGCAAAAAGAACTGATAGGTCCGCACAAACTTCTCAAAGCCGGGAAAGTTGACCTTGACGCCGGAACCGTCGAGATGCCTGTATACGAAGGCAGAATGGCTTCCGGCGAAAGCGTCTGGTACGTGGTCTTCGATACCGACGACAAGCATCATGCCGATGCTCTCGGACTCAACCACGCGGCGAAACTCACCTTCGCGGACGTCGGCAAGGCTGTGCGAAAAGCAAAACTGGAGATGGTCGACAAGAAGCCAATGCTGACATTTCAGTCCGGCAAGGTTGACTTCTCCCACGACCACAAGGTCGTGCCGGGAGACCATCCGAACTACTTCCCGCCGGAGGAAGTGAATCCGGGATCCGTCGGCGACAGCGACTACAGCCCTCTCGTCAAAATTGAGAATGCAGGCGGCGCCGTTTACAACGCGCCCGTCATCGCCTTCGATGTTGACGCGGATGCGCTCAACCGCTTTTGCGACGGCAACCCCGATTACGACATCGTCCACGACAAGGTCGTTAGCATTTGTCCGCGCAAAGGAAGCGTCGTGCTGACACTAACGCCCGGATTCTCGTTCGCGCGACCGGTGTTGTACGCCTCCACCGATGCGAGCGACCCGCTTCCCGCCGCCCTCGAACACGCAACTTTCGCTCCCGCAATGGCTGATATCCCGACCGGCGGAGACGACTCGCTCTTTAGCGCCGTCGAGCGAATCTTCCTGTTCGTCAACGGACCGACCGGGCTGCTTAACCCGCAGCGGCAAGGCCTCAACAGTGCGCTCTCGGACGGAAGGCCGCCGTTGAATGTGCTCGGCGGCATCCCGACCATCGCAACCGACTACAGTCCGTTGTGGGACTTGAACCCGGGCGTCTGGACGCAGGAGGCCATTGAGGAAGGATTCCGCTCGCGCATGACCGAAGAGTTCGCAATACTCGGAATGGTCGAACGCGGCTGGATTACCGGACTCGGCGGTGATGAATACGGATCCATCGGATTGGTGGTGAATTGCCCCATCGTGTTCCGTTTCCTGTAAACGTTCGTTCTTAAAGCGGGGGAAGTGGCGTCTTGTGTCATACGTATTGCGTATCGCAGGTTTAAAACGTCGCTTCCCCGCTTTTCTTTAGTCAGCAGGCAGAGAATTCGCGTAACATAGCCAATGCTTCGGCGACGGATGCAAGCCGAACCCCATGCCTGCCTACATCGCCGAAACGGCGCTCTCGGTGGGACACATCTCCGTCCCTTGCAGTGCAGGCAAAATGAACCAAGCCGACGGGTTTCCCGATGGTGCCGCCGCCTGGCCCGGCAATTCCCGTAACGGCAACAGCAATATCAACGCCGCCTTTCTCAAGTGCGCCCAAGGCCATCGCGCAGGCAACCTCTTTGCTCACCGCGCCGTGCGCCTGTAATAATGCAGACGAAACTCCCAAGAGCCTTTCCTTCGCTTCATTGCTGTAGACGACAAAACCACAGGCGAGAACATCGGACGCGCCGGCAATCTCGCTCAAACATCCCGAAACCAGACCCGCCGTGCAAGACTCCGCGCTTGCAATGGAAACACCCCGGGAGCGAGCCCGCTCAATAACCTCTTCGGCCTGGTGCAAAAGAGGTTTCGGGAAAAACGACTCCGCCATTACAGGGATTTAAGTGCCGCGCGAATCTTTTCCGCCTGCTCTTCCAAAACTTCACTCGCTTCCATGCCTTCCTCGTGGCTTCTCAGCGCCACACCCTTGTAACGCGGCACCAAATGCATGTGAATGTGAAACACGGTCTGCCCCGCCACCGCGCCGTTTAGTTGATAGACAAACATCCCGTCAGGACGGAAAGCCTTGCGCAATGCCGCCGCCATCCTCTTTGAAGTGCGCGCCATCGCCACCAAATACGATTCTTCTATCTCGTAGATGTCCGCGGCGGCGAATTTCGGTATGATCAAACTGTGCCCCTTCGACTCGGGCATGATGTTCAAGAAGACAAACGTCTCTTCATCCTCGAAGAGATTGTGGCAAGGAGCCTCGCCGCGCAAAATCTTCGCAAAAATATTGTCATTGTCATAAGTGGTTGTCATGAAGCTTCCTCCTGCTTGGTGTCAGTGTTCCGAAACGGGCTGTGTGATGCCAGTAGTGCAATCTCATCATCGATAACTTCTCCCTCGAAAGCAAGATAGTCGCGAACCGCAGCGCGTAGCCGCTCATCAACGATATAATGCGCCGAAAATGTCCGCACCGGCAAATATCCCCGCGCAAGCTTGTGCATCCCCTGCGCACCGGCCTCGACATTCGCAAGCGAATGGTGAATCGCAAATGAAATTGCCTGGTAATAGCAAAGTTCAAAATGCAGCCCCGAAACCCGCTCGCTGCATCCCCAATACCTGCCGAAAAACGTATCCGCGCCGAGAAAATTGAGAGTCGCCGCAATCATGCGTCCGCCGCGACGCGCCGCTATCAACAGCACGCTTGGTCCCATTGAGGCAATGCGCTCAAAAAAGTCGCGCGTGAGATAGGCATGATTCCATTTGCGGTCGGCCGTGTCCAAATAAAAGCGGTAGAAATCGTCCCAATCGGCCGGAGTGATATCGTCGCCGCGAAGCCATTCAACCTCGACGCCCGCATCCGTTACGCCGGCGCGCTCGCGCCGGATGTTGCCGCGCTTGCGCGCACTTAAACTTTCGAGGAAGTCATCGAAGCTTTTATATCCCCGATTGTGCCAATGGAACTGTTGTCCCCGGCGCAGGAGCAGGTCTCGGGTGCCAAGACGGTCCCATTGCTTCTCTTCGAGGAAAGAAAAATGCAGCGACGAACATTTCATCTGTTCGCACATTCCGGTCGCGCCTTTCAATAGAAGCGTTTCGATGCCGTCGTCGCGCGCGAGAATGCGCGGGCCCGTTACCGGCGTAAACGGAACACAAACCTGCAATTTCGGGTAATAACGCCCGCCGGCACGCTCGAAAGCGTGCGCCCACCCGTGGTCAAAGACATACTCGCCCTGGCTGTGCGCCTTGAGGTAAAGCGGCATGCAGCCGAGGAGATTATCCTCGCCGTCAACCGCGATCAAATGACGGGGAAGCCATCCGGTCGAGGGCGCAACGGAGCCGCTCGCTTCGAGAGCGTGCAAAAACGCGTGCGAGAGAAAAGGGTTATCGCGCACAGGCGCGCAGGAATCCCATTGGCGCGCGTCGATGTTAGCGATGTCGGCGCAAAGTTCTAAGCGCGGCGCAACGCTCACGAGACCTCGAAAAGCGCCTCCAACTCAACCGCAGCATTGAACGGAAGATTTGAAACACCGACCGCAACGCGGGCATGGCGTCCCGGCTCTCCCATGATTTCCAAGACCGTCTCGGACGCGCCGTTCACAATCGCGGGATGCTTGTCAAAATCCGCCGGCGCGTTCACAAAGCCTCCCAGGCGAACGCAACGACGAACTTTGGAAAAGTCGCCGCCGGTTGCCTCGCGCAATTGTGAAAATGCATTCAACGCGCACAAACGCGCGGCTGCGATGCCCTCATCGGGAGTAACGTCAACGCCGACCTTGCCTGCATACTTTATCTTGCCCTCGTCCATCGGAAGCTGCCCGGAAATGAACACAAGGTTGCCGCTTTGAAGCCACGGCAAGTAGGAAGCGGCAGGCGGAGCGGCAGGGGGGAGTTTTATATTCAGTTCTTCGAGTTTTCTGGTGATCGGGTCATTCATGGGATTGCCTCGGCTGTGTGGAAGATGCTCTAAAGGTATGCCCGCAGGACACGCTCGCCAGTATAATCGGAAATCCGCATAATTGGAAATCCGCAGGCATCCTGTGCTATAACCCGTATGAACTGCAACACTGAACAAACACACGGACACGACACATGAAAATCTCTTTCTCCAAAGACAGCCTTCCCAAAAGCGGAGCAGTTGCACTGCTTGTGAACGGAGACGGCACACTCGGCAAACTTGCAACGCAAGCCGACAAAAAAGCCGACGGCGCAACGCGCCGGGCAATGAAATCCGCCAACTTCACCGGTGCGGGAGCATCGATTCTGGAAGTTCCCGGATGCAAGGGGTTCCGCGACGGATTGGTGTTTTTGGCGGGACTGGGCGACAACAAAAAACTGGACCCCTTAAGTCTCGAGAGAATCGGCGGCAGACTGATGGAAAGAGCGGAGAAAAACAACCTTGCGGAATTGTGTGTGGTGATGGATGAAGCGAAATCTTTTGCCGGAGGCGCCGGCGAAGCCGCCGCGCAGATCGCACTCGGCGCGCAACTGCGAGCCTACCGTTTCAGAAAATACAAAACCGCCGCAGGAAAAAAATATCGCAAAAAAAGAAACGGCAGGGACATCGAACCGCCCAAAGCCCCTGCACAGCTGACTTTTTGTCTCGGTTCGGAAGAAAAAGCCAAGGTCGCACGACGTGCGTGGCAGCCGCTGCAACATCTCGGCGAGTCCGTCGACATGGTGCGTGATCTCGTCAATGAACCTGCGAACATCCTCTTTCCCAAGGCATTTGCGCAAATAGCCCGCAAAGAGTTAACCCCGTTGGGCGTCAAAGTCGAAATTCTCGGTGAAAGTCGGATGCAGGCGCTCGGCATGAATGCTCTCCTGCAAGTCGGCAGAGGCAGCAGCCAGGAATCACAACTCGTCGTCATGCAGTGGAACGGCCTGCCCAAAAACAAAAAACGAAAACCCGTTGCGATTGTCGGCAAAGGCGTTTGCTTCGACAGCGGAGGCATCAGCCTCAAACCTCCCCCGAACATGGGAGACATGAAAGCCGATATGGCGGGCGCCGCCTGCGTCGTCGGACTCATGCGCCTCCTCGCCTCGCGAAAGGCTCCCGTTAATGTTGTTGGAATCATCGGGTTGGTTGAAAACATGGTCAGCGGGGAAGCCCAGCGCCCCGGAGACATTGTCACGTCCATGTCCGGGCAAACGATTGAGGTCCTCAACACCGATGCCGAAGGGCGCCTGGTGCTGTCGGATGCCATCTACTATGCGCGCGAGAGATTTACGCCCGATACCATTATTGACCTCGCCACGCTTACCGGCGCCATACTCATCTGCCTCGGCCGCGACCGCGCCGGGCTCTTCTCCAACGACGACTCCCTCGCCGGCGCCCTGTACCAGGCAGGCGAAAACGAAGGCGAACTCCTGTGGAGACTCCCGATGGGCGACTGCTACGACAAAATGATGGACTCGCCCGTAGCGGACGTGAAAAACATCGGCGGCGGACGATACGCCGGCTCCATTACCGCCGCGCAGTTCCTCGGACGCTTCGTCGGCGACACTTCATGGGCGCACCTCGACATCGCAGGCACCGCAATGGACTCGCCCATCACTGCGACGAACGCATCCTGGGCAAGCGGATTCGGCGTGCGGCTCCTGAATAGATACCTGGCCGACCGCTTCGAAAAATAATGACCGAGTGCCTCTTCTATGAGATTCGAGGCAGGGCGTTGGAGAAGGTTCTCGCCGACCTGCTCGAGAAGAGCCTCCAGCGCGGATGGAGAGTGTTGGTAAGGGCGGGATCAAAAGAGCGAGTCCTTGACCTGAACGCAAAATTGTGGACTTACAAGGACGACAGTTTCCTTCCGCACGGATGCTTCAAGGACGGAGACGCCGCCGAGCAACCCGTCTATCTCGAAGAACCCGACGAAGACGCGGGCAATCCCAATGGTGCGGAAGTATTGGTGCTCGCCGAGGGCGGCACTGCATCCGACTGGAACAACTACCAACGATGCATCACTCTTCTCGACGGCTTTGACGACGAACAAATCGAACAGGCAAAAACCTGGCGCGAGAGCCTTGCCGCCGAAGGCGTTGATGCCGTCTGGTGGCGCCAGGGGGACAAGGGCTGGGAGAAAGACTAACCCCGAAATCCCCCTTCGTTTAAATAAGCGAGTTCGGCGGGTGTCGTCTCCCTCCCCAGTACCTCGTTGCGATGCGGAAACCTGCCGAAACGTTCGATGATATCCAGATGTATCTGCGCATACTTCAACGTGTCGGCGTTATCCATGCGTTCGCTGAAATACGCCATTCCCTCGCGCTGCGCCATTACATCCTCCGTGTGCATGAACGGCATGTAAATCCATATGCGCCGCGCAACATCCATTTCCATATCTTCGCCGCGCGCAATCATCCGCCGGGAAAACGACAACGCTTG
Source organism: Hyphomicrobiales bacterium (assembly GCA_026708545.1). Taxonomy (GTDB): domain Bacteria; phylum Pseudomonadota; class Alphaproteobacteria; order JAPOUT01; family JAPOUT01; genus JAPOUT01. The sequence goes on along the minus strand of JAPOUT010000061.1, from coordinate 32,316 downwards.
CGCATCCTGCTTCCACGCGCGCGCGTCATCGCGATACAAATTGCGGGAAAACTGATCCAGCAGCAATATCAATCCCAACAATCCCGTCGCGCTCGACTCCCAATCAAACAACTCTCCGCCGCATGCGCGAGCATGCAATCCGCCTCCACGCCGGCGGATTTCCTCGTCAAACGAATCATCCCTGACAAACCACTTCTTTGGTTCGGCCGACAGCCAAAACGCAATCACTTCCTCTGCATTGTGCAATTCTTCCAATCGCTCCGTCATCTCTTTCTCCTTACTTGTCCGGCGCCTCCTCTTGCTCGTTCGGCGCAACTCCCCTATCATAACATTAACGCAAACTGGCCCAGGTGGCGGAATTGGTAGACGCGCTAGCTTCAGGTGCTAGTACCCATTTCGGGTGTGGAAGTTCGAGTCTTCTCCTGGGCACCATATCCCGACCATGCCGCTCTCTTCTCGGGTAATGGAGACCATTTTCGTTCGACTGCGCTGCTGCAAAGAAGCGGCAAACGGGACCGGCGTCGTTGATGCCGTAATTCCTTTCCGTAACCGAAGACGGATACGTGATATTCACGCGGACCCAAATTTGCCGCCTCCTCATCCCAACAGTGTTGGTAAAAACAGTATCACCTGCGGAAAGGCGATTAGAACCGCGATAGTGATTACATCGGCGATGAAAAAAGGCGAAGCGCCGCGAAACACATCCTGCACGCTAAGTTCCGGGCGCACGCCGGCAACAACAAAACAATTCAAACCAATGGGCGGAGTGATCAAACATAACTCGGCCATCTTGACCACCAAAATCCCGAACCAGATTGCGGTGTGCTCGCCGGACATGCCAAAAGCGGAGACGGCGGCACCGACATCCTCGCCGCCGTTGATCGCCATCACCACCGGAAAAGTAATCGGCAGTGTCAGAATCATCATGCCGATTGCATCCATAAACATGCCCAGCACGACATAGATCAACAAGATGGCCAGCAACACCATCATCGCCGGCTGGTCCAAGCCGAGAATCCAATCTTCCAAAAACATCGGCACCCGGGCAAAACCGAGATAACGAACGAAAATCAGCACACCCCAAATCATGGCGAAAATCATCGCCGAGAGCTTTGCGGTTTCCGCTAACGCTTTTTTCAAATCACCCGTCCTCATGCCTTGCAGCCAGGCCACTCCCAAAATCACAAAAGCGCCCAGCGCACCGGCTTCGGTCGGCGTGGCCCAGCCGGTGGAAATCGATCCGATGATTACGGCCACAACAAAGAAAATCGGCAGGGTTGGCGGCAGTGATTGCAATCTTTCCGTCCAAGAAAAACCGGTGACCACCGGACCCAAAGTGGGTCGCCAGCGGGCCATCAAAACGATTAACGCGCCGTAAATCAAGGCGGAAACCAAACCGGGTAAAAAACCGGCCAACAGCAGCAGTCCAACGGGGGTTTCCGTGATGATGGCATAGATCACCAGCAAGGCCGACGGCGGAATCAACGAAGCCAGCGTGCCGCCGGCGGCCACCACGCCGCCGGAAAAACGCTTGTCGTAACCCAACTGAAGCATTTCCGGGATCGCGATGCGGGCAAAAACGGCAGAAGTTGCGAGCGAAGCCCCGGAGACCGCGGCAAAGCCGGCAGTAGCAAAAATCGTTGACAGGCCAAGCCCGCCCGGCAACCAGCCCAGCCAGCGTTTCGCCGCTTCAAATAACGCCCTGGTCAGACCGGCGTAATAAGCCAGAAAGCCGATCACGATGAAGGTCGGAATCAACCCCAATGCCTGGCTGGACAATTTCGAATGCGGAGTAAGACCGGCAATTTTCACGGCACGAATGAAGCCTTCCAGCAATCCGTTATCTTTGAAAACGGCAAAGTGGATGGTGAGGCCGAGCAAGCCAACAAAGGCGGCGGCAAAGGCTACCCGAAAACCTGCCAGCACCAACACCAACAGGGAAGCAATCATCATCAAAACCACATCGATTGCATCCATCAGCCGGGTTCCCCTGTGGCATCAACCTCACGCCGGGCTTGCATCGCGACGTCTTCCGGAACCGGCACCGCAATCGGCCGGTTGTCACCGCTGATGATCAGCCGCAAATAACCCCAGCATTGCACGATGAGACGCGCCATCAACATCACAAACATCACCGCTAGCAAGGTTTTGAACGGCCAGATGGTCAGACCTATATCCTCGGTGGAATCGCCCAGATTATAGGACCGGGCCGCGTGTAGATATGCGCCCCAAGCCAGCAGCAGAATTACCGCAGTGGTCAGCAGGCTGGTAATTAATTCAAATCCCCAGAGCCAGCGGCCCTTCAACCGGACGATTAGCAAATCCATCCGGATATGCCCGCCTATCCGCTGGCAGTAGGAAAGGCCCAAAAAAGCGATTAGCGGAACCGACTGGCCCATCAAATCGAAATAGGCATTGAACGGCTTGTTGAAAACACCGCGGCCGATGATGTTGATGACCGAAAACAGCACGATAAACAGCACCACGACACCGGCCAAGAGATTAAGCCGCTGCTCCCAACTATGGAGCCGACGATCAACGCGCGATAAAACCGAATCGTCTTCCAGAACTCGTGGCGACGACATCCCGACTCCTACCGGCCGCACACAAAGGCATCAGAATTCAGAGAACGACAACTGCCGAAACTGCCGACAGCCTGCCGCAGAAGGGACTATTGTGCCGCCAGTGTGGACTGCACCAAATCATACAACTCCTGGCCCGGCAAGCCGCGGCTGTTCATGTCGGCGATCCATTCATCCAGCACCGGCTGTGCAGTGGCTTTGAGCGCGGCCACGTCGGCATCTGAAAAAGTGAGAACCCGGACATTGTTCTCGGCAACCTTGTCATTGAATTTTTCGACCGAGACCTGGTACTTATCCAGGTACCACTCCAACGATTCATCGACAGAGCCAAGCAAGGCATCACGATGCGCATCGGACAAATCCGCCAGCGCTTCGGAATTGACCACAACCGGACAGTTCACCGAACCGGGATTCAGATTGCTGGTCCACCATTCGGCCTCATCCACAACCTTGTAGGAGAGGTGCGCGTGCGGAGCAAAAGCCGCGCCGGAAATAGCACCGCTTTCCATCGCGCCATAAACTTCTCCCGCGCCCAGCGACACCGGGTTGATGCCGACCTTCGCCAGGGCATTGCCAATCCCGCCGGTGGCCCTGATATTGATGCCTTTCAAATCCGCCAGGCTTGTCGGCGCCTTGCCTTTGCCTGCAATATTGTATTGCGGCAACGGCGAGGGCATCAGCAGCGTTGCATTCCAGCGGCCGAGATCCTGTTTTGCAGCCGGGTGGTTGTATACCGCCATCGAAGCGGCAATTTCGGCCTCAAGATTATCCACTCCCAGGAAAGGCAGTTCCATCACGGTGATGGTCGGGTTCTTGTCACGGTGATAGCCGGCGCAGAATTGCGCCATTTCAAATGCGCCCGCCTCAATGCCATCCAGATTTTCCTTGTTCTTCGATAGTCCGCCATAAGACAGATTGAGCGTAAACTCGCCATTGGTTTTCTCCGAAACCAGTTCCGCCAGTCTTTCGACATGCTCGGTGAAAGCCCGCCGCTTGCCCCAAAGCGAGACATCCCAAGACTCGGCCAAGGCAGGTGCAACGAAACTGCCGGTCAGCAAGACCGCTACGGTGCTAATCATCCATTTTTTCATCTGTGTCTCCTGCTACGTTTCGCGGGACGGCTTTATTGCCAGTCACCAAACATTTACAATCTATTAGCCGGTAGCATCAATGTCAAGACGTGAAAACGCAAATCCAGCCGAGATTTTTGGCGGCGGCATCCGGGGCATCGCACGGAAAGATCCCCTTTTAATCATCCATGATGGACGGAAATTTGCGGAAAGTCTTGGCAATCGCACCGATAGGTGGTATTTTGCGTGAAGATGGCATCGGAGCAAAAGAATCCCGTCCTTGATGTCGGGTTCGGGGGGACGTATTCTTGGAGTGACGACTTTGCCTTTTCCGCCGGCGTCTCCACGCAACAAGGTTCCGAAATCAAGGGCTACGCCGCAAACTTCGGAATCAATTGCGCATTTTAGGAAGTATCGTGGCTTTCGAGGTTGGCGGATACCAGTCGGGGGCGACCCCTTTTTCTATGCACCGAAACGAGACACAAATTATGAAATACATTCTACATCACAATGACATTCCCGATGACTTTGAGGCGGCAAACTCTGTTGCAGTTGATACCGAAGCGCTCGGACTTAACCCCAAACGCGACCCACTGTGTCTCGTGCAGTTGCGAACGGAAACCGGTCCCGCGCATCTCGTGCGGCTCGAACGCAGCAACTACAATGCACCGAACCTCAAAGCACTGCTCACCAATCCAGATATCGTGAAAATCTTTCATTACGCACGCTTCGATTTAGGGATGCTGCGGCATCATCTTGGTATTGCCGTCGCTCCGGTTTATTGCACGAAAATAGCCTCAAAACTTGCACGCACCTACACCGACAGGCACGGACTCAAAGATCTCCTGCGCGAACTCCTCAACATTGACATCTCCAAACAACAGCAAAGTTCCGATTGGGGCGCGGCCAAACTCAGCAAACAGCAACTCGAATACGCCGCAACGGACGTCGAACACCTTCACGCCCTGCACGATAAACTCCAGGATATACTCGAACGCGAAGGTCGTGACGCCCTTGCGCGGAAATGCTTCGAATTCCTCCCTACACAAGTCGAGCTTGACCTCGCCGGATGGCCGGAGCAAAATATTTTCTCCCACTAAAAAGAGTGACGCAGATGGAATCCAACGAACTCGACATCCTCGCGTCTCCAAGGCGGGCGCAGCCGCCATCCCCGCAAGGCAACCTGTTCACCGGAATTAAGCTCTCGCTTCTTGCCGTCGTATTGCTGCTGCTTAGCGTCCTAACCATCCACCTGGTGGAAACAAGCGAAAACAACGTTGAGGAAATCGAACCCGTCGCAACAAATCCGCACGTTGAACCGGTAACCGCAACCGACCTTATGGAAAATCCCACCCTCACGCGCACCGATTCAAAGGGGCGGCTTTTCACCGTCTCCGCCGCATCGGCAACGCGCAACCTCGCCAACAGCGCAGAAGTCACGCTAAAAGACGTGCGCGCGGACGCCGCCTTCAACTCCCCCTTCCGCCAGAACGACCAAATGTTCCTCCATGCGGCTTCCGCGCTCCTGCGCTCCGATGACGAGCAACTCGACCTCTTCGAGCCCATTAACATCAAAACCGAAAGCGATTACCAACTCCAAGCCAGGCACGTCAACATCAATCTCAAGCAGAATCAAATCGAAAAGGCCGACAACATCTTCATCAACGGACCGAGAGGAAGCATCGAAGCAGACAGCATGTCCACAAGCGCCGACGGGCAAAACTTCACCTTCCGGGACAACGTGCGCGTGAGATGGAATCTCGCCCCGCCTGCCGCCCCAAACACCACACCGGGCCCGCAATGAAAAACGCCTTGAGTTTTTTTCCATTGTTGGCAATTGTTTTTTTGCCGTTCGATGCGAGCCTCGCGCAAGAGGCGCCTATCGAAATCACTTCCGACATGCTGGAGGTCGAGCGGGACTCGGGCGTTGCGATCTTCTCCGGGTCCGTGCGCGCAAGCCAGCAGAATTTTCAACTCGATGCCGACAGACTGAAAGTCTTCTATGCGGAGGACCCCGACGGCGCCACGGAAATCAAGCGTCTCGAAGCCTCCGGCGAAGTCTTCATCAACAATGTGCAGGGACAATCGGCACGGGCACAATGGGCCGTCTTCGATGTCGAGCAAAACCTCGTCACGCTGGGCGATACGGTCCATTTGCTCCAGGGCGGCAACATTGTCGAAGGCGGCGAGACCGTCATGAATCTCAGCACAGGACAAGCGCAAATGACCTCCGCCGAGGGAGACAGGGTGCGCGGATTGTTCCTCCCCAACAGCCAAATTCAACTTTCGGAGCCGCAGTAACACGAAGGTATTGCCAATCGCGCGACAGCAATGTAGAATGCCTCCATGCAAAAAGTAGAAGCCGTCCCGTCCAAGCGTCCCGAACTCGTTGTTGAGAGCAAGGATGTCTTGTCCATCGAGAAAATCGGCAAGACCATTCGCAACCGGCAAATCCTGCACGAAGTCTCCTTCGAAGTGAGACGCGGGCAGGTCGTCGGGCTGCTCGGCCCCAACGGCGCCGGTAAAACCACGCTTTTCCGCATTCTCGTCGGACTCATGCAGCCCGACTGGGGAGCGATTAAACTCGCGGGGCACGAACTCTCCGGTCTTCCCATGCATGTCCGGGCCCGCATGGGACTCGGATACCTGCCGCAGGACCCGTCCATCTTCCGGGGCTTGAGCGTTGAGGATAACATCCGGGTCGCCCTCGAGACCATTGAAGCGGATGCCAAAACCAGGGAAAAGCGGCTTACCCTTCTGTTGGAGGAGTTTGCCATCGTGCACTTGCGCCGCGCTCCTTCCATCGCACTTTCGGGAGGAGAACGCAGACGCGTCGAAATCGCCCGCGCGCTCGCATCCTATCCTTCGTTCATTTTGCTTGATGAGCCGTTTGCCGGGATTGACCCGATCTCCATGTCCGGAATACGCGAGCTCGTCGCGCATCTCAAGGAACGGGGCATCGGCGTGCTCATCACCGACCACAATGTCCGCGAAGCCCTTGAGCTCATTGACTTTGGAGTCATAGTCCACGACGGCAATGTGCTGATGACGGGCACGCCCGACGAAATCCTCGGCGACCAGGACACGCGCCGGCTCTACCTCGGAAGCGGGTTTCGCCTTTAAGTTTCCTCGACATCGAGACCGTAAGTCTCGTGCAGAGCCCTCACCGCTAATTCCATATACTGCGCCTCCACCAAAACGCTCACCTTGATCTCCGAAGTCGAGATCACCAGGATATTAATCCCCTTCGACGCCAGTGCCCGAAACATTTGCTGCGCGACTCCGGCATGCGAGCGCATTCCCGTCCCGATAATCGACACTTTCGCAACGGAGTCGTCTTGCAGCAATTTCTGGTAGCCGATCTCCTTGCTCGAAGACTCAAGGGCTTCAACCGCACGGGGCAAATCCTCACGCGCAAGCGTGAAGGTAAGGGAGGCGACCTTGCCGTCCTCCGAGACGTTCTGCACGATCATATCCACATTCACGCCCGCATCGGCAAGCGGCCCGAATATCGCCGCCGCAATGCCGGGACTGTCGGCAACATCCAGCAAAGTTATCTTTGCCTCGTTGCCCGAATGCGCTATCCCGCTTACCACCCCCGCGCTTTTAATCTGTCTGTCACCCTGCATATTGCCTCCGAAAATCAACGTGCCGATATTATCACGCGCAACGGCATCCGGATCGTCAAAACTCGAGCGAACATGCAACACAACATTCTCCACCATCGCAAGCGCGACCGATCCCGCCTGCAACACCCGCGCACCTTGTGATGCCATCTCGAGCATTTCCTCGTAAGTGATTGTAGCGACTCTGCGCGCGCGCGCAACTATCCCCGGATCCGCCGTATAAACCCCGTCCACATCCGTATAGATGTCGCAACGCTGCGCGCCCACCGCGGCGGCCAACGCGACCGCGCTCGTATCCGAACCGCCCCGCCCCAGCGTTGTTATCCTGTTGTCCGAACCCAGCCCCTGAAAACCCGGCACTACAACGACCTCGCCGCGATCAAGACGTTCGGTAATCTGGCCTGCGTCCACCGAGGCTATCTGCGCCGCTCCATGCATGTCGTTCGTGCGGATGGGAATCTGCCAGCCGAGCCACGAACGCGCCGCTATCCCCTCGCGCTGCAACGCCAAGGAAACTATCCCGCTCGAAATCTGCTCGCCGGCGGATATGACGACATCATACTCGCGGGCGTCATGCATTGACGCGGCCTCGCGCGTGAGTCCGACGAGACGGTCGGTCTCGTCCCCCATCGCCGACACCACCACGAGAACCTGGTGTCCGTCGTTGATTTCACGGCGAATATGCCCGACGGCCCGGCGAACACGCTCCATGTCGCCGAGGGACGTTCCACCGAATTTCATAACCAGCCTGCTCATGCAAAAAATCTTCCTGTTCGAATCATCACGGTTTTGGCAAACCCCCGCAATCCTACTACTATATGCCCAAACAAATAAAATAAAGACCGACCCGCCATGAACAAAAACATTGACGAAGCCGAGCGCGAACGCTTTTCCGCCCTCGCCGAGGAATGGTGGGACCCTGGCGGAAAATTCCGTCCGCTCCACCTTTTCAACCCAACGCGCCTGTCTTTCCTGCGGGGAAGCCTCTGCCACCTGCTTGAACTCGACACAAACGCCCGCAAGCCTCTCACCGGATTGCGCCTGCTCGATATCGGCTGCGGTGGCGGACTGGTCAGCGAACCCATGGCACGGTTGGGCGCTTCCGTCGTAGGCATTGACGTCAGCGACAAAAGCATTGAAGCCGCAAAAATCCATGCGCGCGAGGAAGGCATCGCCATTGACTATCGCGTCACCGATACGGACGAATTGCTTAAAAGCGACGATCGCTTCGATGTTGTCCTGAACATGGAAGTGGTCGAGCATGTTCCCGACCCCGCCCTGCTATTGCATCAATGCGCACAATTGTTAAAGCCGAACGGGGTTCTGTTCGTCGCAACGCTCAATCGAACGGTGAAATCCTTCCTGCTTGCAATCGTCGGCGCCGAGTATGTCCTCGGATGGCTGCCAAAGGGAACGCATCGATGGGACAAATTCCTCACGCCTCAAGAAATCGAAAACATGCTTGTCCGCGCCGGGATGAAAACGCTCATGCAAACCGGCGTCACCTACGCGCCCTTGCGGGGCGTTTGGTCGCTCTCGAAAGACACCGATGTCAACTACATGGTTTGCGCGCGCAAAATTTAGGAAACCCGCCCGAATCATGAAAAACCTCCCGAAACGGCCCTGCCGGGGGAAGAGATTCGAGGACGGCGGACTGTCGCAAAGGTGCAATCAACTTTTGGTCACAGTTGCCAAGACGGCTGCAAGACTCGGAAAATCTTCGGAAAATCGGGAAATATCTTTGCATTTTCCCTGCATTCACCCCATATTGCAACCTTCCCCCATGGAATGCTCGTGAAATTCAGACTTCTGCAGGTTTGACTTGAAGGGACGACCGTGGCATAATGCGTGCTTGGTTGTGCAAACCATTTCTCAAAGGGCGGCCCTGTCGGGTTGCCCGCGAATACAATACCGGAAACGGAAATAAGCGGGACGAACCCTTTGAGTTGGTTTGCACACAGCCCGGCGCTTGCCGGTCGGGCCGCAAGTTGAATGAAGGAGATCTTCACAGGATTTTGTTCTCGCCAGAGCAACGCTTCAGTTGATTCGTCACCTGTTTCTGCGGGATTCAGACGGCGGGGTGGTGCCGGGGGTTTACCAAAAACTCTACGATACGACCACCAGCATCCCCCCGTCATTCTCCACAACGGACCTTTGCAAGTTCTCTAGAACGCTCCGTTTAATTCTTCATCTGCTTCTGCGAAATTTGGGCGGCGGAGGATGTTGGAGGTTTACCAAAAACTCTACGATACGACCACCAGCACTCCTCCGCCGTTCTCCGCAGCGGAACCTTGCAAGTCCGGATTCATTACAGGATTTCGAGAAATCCGTTTTGGAACGCCCGTGCACGGGCGTCCTTCAGTTGCGTCGCGGCTTCTTCGGCAACGCAAAAACCTCGATGCCTTCTTCTCCCAGCTCGCGCACATCCTCCGCAGACGCCTCGCCGTAAATGCTGCGTTCGGCAGCCTCGCCACGATGCATCGCGCGGGCCTCGTCGGGAAAATTCCCGCCCAGATAATCAAAATTACGCTCGATATGTTCATGCACCAGCGACAACAATGCTTCCTCTCGATGACGCTCCCGGTCCGATGGCGACACCATCGCCGCATTCGCTTTCCCCGCATTCGTGCGCGGTGATTCCTTGCGCGTGACCACGCCCGGAGCCATCAATGTCTTTGACACATCGCCGTCGCCGCAATGGGGGCAGAGGATATCGCCGGCCGCGCTCTGCTTGTCAAACGCCTGAGAATTGCGAAACCATCCGTCGAATTCACAGCCGTTGCCGCATTCCAAACGATAACGAATCACAACACCAACTCCCCGGCGAGTTTGCGTTCATGCTGCAACACCGGAATGTGTCCGCGCGCCCGTGCAACCTCGTCCGTGTCAATGCGCGCCGTAATAATCTCTCCGGCACTCTCGCCGCCTTCGGCAAGAATGCGCCCCCACGGGTCAACCACGAGACTGTGCCCGTAGGTATGCTTGCCGTTCTCGTGATGACCGGCCTGGCCGGGCGCAAACACGAAACATCCGTTCTCAATCGCGCGGGCGCGCAAAAGTATGTGCCAGTGCGCCGATCCGGTCTGATAAGTGAACGCCGAAGGCACTGTTAAAAAATCCGCGCCCCTTCGCGCCAACTCCCGATACAGTCCGGGGAAACGCAAATCGTAACAAACACTCATCCCCATGACGCCCAAGGGTGTTTGCGCAACGACAACCTCCCCTCCCGCCCGGCAAATCTCGGACTCGCGATAATGCTCGCCGCCGGGGAGGGTCACATCGAACAAATGAATCTTGTCATAACGCGCACGGATGTCTCCGGCCGGGTCGAGCAGAAAGGAACGATTGGCCGCATGCGTGCTTGATGCCAGCACCTCTAGCGAGCCGACCAGCAGCCAAACGCGCTCCTCTTTGGCAAGAGCCCTCATCACCGCAAGGGCCCTGTCCTCATCTTCGGGAACGATGGCCTCGAACAACTCGGAGCGATTGCGGGCCATCAACGAGGTCGTCTCCGGCGTACAAACAAGTTCGGCGCCTTCGCCGGCGGCGCGGCGCACCAGTTCCGCAACCGCATCAATGTTCTTCTCGACATCAATGCCGGAACAGGTCTGTGTCAGTGCAACGGTGAAAACGGCCATCGTCTCTCCATCATAGCGACAAGCATCCCGCACGCGCAATTCGCGCCTGCAGCATCACGCCGGGATCAGCCGGTGGAAATATACTCGCGCATGGCCTCGGCTTCGGACTCGCTCGAAGCGATCTTGTGCTTGACGACATCGCCTATCGAGATGATTCCTATCAAGCGTCCGCCCTCCACGACGGGAAGGTGTCGAAAGCGTCCCTGCGTCATCTTTTCGAGCAGCTGGTCATGGGTGTCTTCCATGGAACAGGAGACAACCTTGCGCGTCATCAGTTCGCTTATGGGTTTTGACAGCGCCGCCGCACCTTCCTTGGAGATTGCCCGAACGGCATCACGCTCGGAGAAAACGCCGGCAATTTGCTCGCGCGAGTCCAATATCACGACCGCACCGATGCGTTCGCGCACAAGGGCGGCTATGGCGTCCTCAAGAGTCGTCGAACCCTCAAGGGTTACGACCCTGTCGCCCTTTTCCTTTAGTATGTTCGAAACTTTCACAATGTCCTCCTTGGGTTTATTTTTAATGGGAGGTATGAGAACAATGTCGCACGAACCACGCAAAATCCCAAGCAAAATCGAATCCGCCCCGGACTATTCCCTGGAAGAAAGCCTCGGCGCGCCACGGATGCGAATCGCCGGAATCGACGAAGCCGGCAGGGGCGCATGGGCGGGTCCCGTTGTCGCGGCGGCCGTAATTCTCGCACGAGATAACATTCCCGAAGGCATCCGGGATTCGAAATTACTGCGAAAACCGCAACGTGAAGAGTTGTTTGAACGCATCACCCGCAACGCCGTCTGTGCCGTCGGCACCATCGATAGCGAGGAAATTGACCGAATCAACATTCTTCAAGCCTCCCTCAAAGCCATGGCTGCCGCGGTAGCGAAACTTCCCGAGCCTCCGCAGGCCATCCTTGTTGACGGCAAGCAAACGCCTAGCCTGCCCGAGCCTCTCAGCGGCATCCCCGCCCGTGCCGTCGTCAAGGGCGACAGGAAGTCGCTCTCGATCGCCGCAGCTTCCATTATTGCAAAAGTCACCCGTGACAGGCTCATGACGGAGCTTTCGAAAAACGGGCACGCCTACGGATGGGAACGCAACGCCGGATACGGAACCCGCACACATCGCGACGCCCTCGATCGATTCGGCGTCTCAAAACAGCATAGGCGCTCTTTTGCGCCGATACACAAGATATTGAGTCAATAACCTTGCAAAAGACTCTATTTTGTATAATAAAGAGATTTAAGAAATACACATAAGCCTTTGATTTAAAAAAATTATTGACGCGACGACTTTTCTTGCAGACAATGCCCCCACTGATTCGAAAACGGAAACCTAGGGCATATACTGATGTCGTCATTACAGAAATCCCGGCGAGCCAAAACACGCGAGGACATCGTTCGAGGCGATTGCGTCCGCGCCATGGACGCACTCGAGGCGAACTCTGTCGACCTCATCTTCGCCGACCCGCCCTACAATCTCCAATTGGACGGAACCTTGCGCCGTCCCGACCATTCTCGTGTTGACGGCGTTGACGCCGAATGGGACAAATTTGCAAGCTTCGAAGAATACGACCAATTCACCCGCGCGTGGATGGCATCCGCCCGGCGTGTGTTGAAGAAGAACGGCTCCCTGTGGGTCATCGGCAGTTACCACAACATTTTCCGAATCGGCACCATCCTGCAAGACCTCGGTTATTGGATTCTCAACGACGTCGTTTGGCGCAAAGCAAACCCGATGCCGAACTTTCGGGGCACCCGCTTCACCAACGCGCACGAGACCCTCATCTGGGCGAGTTACGGCGAGAAGACTCCCTACACCTTCAACTACCACGCGCTAAAGACCTTCAACGAGGATGTGCAGATGCGTTCCGACTGGATCCTGCCGCTGTGCACCGGGGCCGAACGCCTCAAAAACAACGACGGCACGAAACTCCACCCGACGCAAAAACCGGAGTCTCTGCTTTATCGAATCCTCCTGGCTTCGAGCAAAACCGGCGACCTCGTCCTCGACCCCTTCTTCGGAACGGGAACGACCGGCGCCGCGGCAAAACGCCTGCGCCGCAGTTTTATCGGCATTGAGGAAAATCCCGAATACATCAAGGCCGCAAAAAAGCGCATCAAAGACGTCAAGCCCCTCAGCGAAGGCGATTTGGAACTCACCGCATCCGAGAGAAACCACCCGCGCATTCCGTTCGGCGTGTTGCTGGAACGGGGTCTGCTTACGCCGGGCAACCGGCTTTATTCACCGCAGAAGCGCCACACCGCGCGTCTGCGCGCCGACGGATCCCTCGTTTGCGATGACCAGACCGGCTCCATCCACAGCCTCGGCGCACAAGTCCAGGGAACCGCTTCCTGCAACGGATGGGAGTTCTGGCACTTCAAAGGCTCAAACGGCGCACTCCAACCCATCGACATGCTGCGCAAGAGAATCCGCGCGCAAGTCCAAACCAAAGGAGTCGCCGCATGAAACTTTTCGCATCAACGATTCCAGTTACGCTCGACATGGCGCGCGACCTTTCGCATTACCGAGGGCAACGCCTCCGCCTCGAGAGCGCCAATATCAACCCAGCGACCCTGGCGCGCCGACACAATCGCGGCATAGACCACAAGTCGCAACCGGAAATGCGTGAAACCGTGGGAGACTTCTCCGGCTAAACGCTGCCATCGAACACGAAACGGCGCCTCGGCGAGCCAATCCTCCTCCCTAGCCTGCTCGCCGAGGCGCCATTCACTTCCCGGAAATTCCAGCATTCCCCCGAGCAGGCCGCGGGCCTCGCGCCGGCGCAAGAGCACGGACCCGTCCCGGCGTTGCGCCCAGAACACCGCGCCGCTGCGAAGCGCGCGGACGGGCTTGGCCGACCGCTTTGGCAGCAGATTCGCCTCGCCTCTCGCAAACGCGACGCAATCGCGCTTCCACGGACAGGCGGTGCAACCGGGCTTGCGGGGAACGCATACCGTCGCCCCCAAATCCATCAGCGCTTGCGCATAATCGCCCGCGCGGCGGGGCGGGACCATCAAAGCCGCAAGTTCGCCCAGTTCCTTCTTCGCCCCGGGAAGGGGCGTCCGAATCCCGTGCAGCCTTGCCATCACACGCAGCACATTGCCGTCCACGACGTTCTCACGAGCGCCAAAGGCAATCGTTGATATCGCCGCCGCGCTATACGGACCGATTCCCGGAAGCGCGAGCAGTTCCTTGTATGTCCGGGGAAATTTGCCGCCGTGATTCTTTTGGACCTCCCGGGCACACTCGTGCAAATTTCGTGCGCGGGTGTAATAACCCAGCCCCGCCCACATCGCCAGGACATCGTCAAGCGACGCATTTGCCAGCGATTCCAAACTCGGCCAGCGATTCAAGAATTTTTGATAATAAGGCTCGACCGCCGCGACACGGGTCTGCTGCAGCATAATTTCGCTCAACCAAACGGCGTAGGGGTCGGGAATCCCGCCTCCCCGCACACGCCACGGCAAATCACGCGCGTGCGCGTCGTACCATTTCAACAGGCGTTGCGGCAAATTCTTCGGCAGATTCGATGGCTTCGAGGCGCCCATGACCCTATGCTATACTCCCGGCCATGCAGAATACCAAGCGGCGATACAAATTCGCCAAACACATCGGCACGATTTTACCCGTCGTCACGCGCAAGGCCTTCGGGCGCAAAGGCTTCGCCGAACAACAACTCCTGCTGCATTGGCGCGAGATGGTCGGCGAGGAGCATGCAAGATATTCGCTTCCCGCCAAACTCACGCGCGGGCGGAACAACCAAGGCGGAACCCTGCGCATCCAGGCCGAGAGCGGCATCGCCCTTCTCATGCAGCACGATGCTCCCCGCATCATCGAGCGCATCAATAAAACGAGCGGATACGAACTCGTCGAACGGCTCACGTTCGAACAGGCCCCCCTCCCTCCTCCCGGCGCCCGTGTTCCCGCGCGAACGCGCCGCAAACCGCCCCGGACAAGAGCCATAACAAGGCCTGCCCCCGATATCCCCGAGATCGCGCACGCGCCCCTGCGCGAGGCTCTGACGCGCCTCGCTCAAAACATCATGTCCCGATAGTTGATTGTGGCGAAAAAATCCCTATAATGCCTCCGTATCGTCTGAATGATTCCGGAGGCTAGGAAGACTGCTATGAAGAAAAATTACTGGTTACTTGGAACATGTGTCGGCGCGGTGGTTGTCGTCGGCATGGTTGCCGTGGTGTTCGCGATGTCATCGCAGGATGCACCCGAACTGCAGGTTGACGCCGACCCCGTCGCCCTCGAAGAGGTCGGCCCTCTCCAGGACATGATTATCGGCGAGGCGGACGCGCCCGTGACCATCATCGAATACGCCTCCCTTACCTGTCCCCATTGCGCAGCGTTCCACCAACAGGTCTATCCGAAGATAAAGGAAGAATACATTGACACAGGAAAGGCGAAACTGATTTTTCGCGAGTTCCCTTTTGACTCCATCGCGACTGCGGGCTTCATGCTTGCGCGTTGCGCCGAGCCGAAACATTATTTCGGATTTATCGATGTGATGTTCGAACAGCAAAGTGACTGGCTTAACCTCGGCTCTCCCATGGAAGGCATCCAGGAGATTGCACGCCAAGGCGGATTCTCGGACGAGCAATTCCAAGAGTGCCTCACCGACACCGATGTCCTCGAAGGCATCCGCTGGATTCAAGAGCGCGGCGCCAAGGAGTTCGAGGTCCAGTCCACGCCGACCTTTTTCATCAACGGCGTGAAGGTTGTCGGCGCCCGGCCTTTCGAGATATTGGAAACCATCATCGAAAAGCACCTTCCCGAACAGTCCTTGTAAAACAACGGCAGCTATCCCATGCGCGCCACGCAACTTCGGCTCTCCGGCTTTAAGAGTTTTGTTGAATCGACCGAGATTCCCATTGAAGACGGGCTCACCGGAATCGTGGGGCCGAACGGTTGCGGCAAGTCCAACCTTCTCGATGCCCTGTGCTGGGTCATAGGCGAAGCATCTTATAAAAACATGCGCGCCAAGAGCATGGAGGACATCATCTTCTCCGGCACCGCCCTGCGTCCGGCGCACAACCACGCCGAAGCGACTCTCGTCATCGATAACTCCGACCACAAGGCCCGCGCGCCCTACCGCGACACCGAAACGATAGAAATCACCAGACGCATCGAACGCGACAGCGGTTCGAGTTATTCCATCAACGGACGTCCGGTGCTCGCACGCGAAGCCCGCGTCCTCTTCGCCGACATGATCGGCGGCGCCCGCTCTCCCTTCCTCGTGCATCAGGGGCGAATCTCACAGTTGATATCCGCGTCACCCAAAGAACGGCGCGTGTTGCTCGACCAGGCCGCCGGCATCGGAGGGCTGCGGACGCGCCGCCGCGAGGCGGAACTCCAACTCAAAGCCGCCGAAACCAACCTCGAGCGCTTGAACGATTCGGTCGCTGAACTGGAGGCCCGCCTTGACGCTCTCAAAAAACAAGAGCGCCAGGCCAAACGCTACCGTTCCCTCGCACAACGGATTCGCTCAACCGAGGCGTTGCTGCTGCATGCGCGCTGGAAAACGGCGAAGGAGGAAGAGACATCGCTGCAAGAATCGCTTGTGGAAGCGCAGCGAACGCTTGAAGAGGCAACCAAAGAGGCGGCCCGGGGATCAACGGCGTTGCAGGAGGCGGATACGGCATTACAAGCATTGCGCGAAGAGGAAGCCCGCTGTGCGGCGGGCGTCCACCGCATCAAGACGGAATCGGAACAGCTTGATGCACGGGAGCAACAGTTGCGCGAGCGCAAAGAGAGCCTGGAGACGCGTTTGGCGCAGACGGAGAAGGATTTGGAGCATGAGGCGGCCCGTTTGCAGGATTTTCAGACGACCTCGGCACGTCTGCGCGAGGAGCGCGAGACCCATGTCAACGAGCGCCCCGGCGCCGAGCGTCTGTTGCAAGAATCCAATGAAGAGACAAGCACGGCGCGTTCGGAGCTAACGGAATTGGAAGGCGCCCTGGAAGAGGTGTTGGAGCAAGAGACCCGGGAGAAAGCCCGGCGCGACGAGATCGAGCGCGAGATTGAGCGTCATCACGAACGTGCGGCGTCGTTGTTGTCGCGCATGGAGGAAATTGCCGAAACACGCAAGTCCCTGATCGAGGAGAACACGGGCGAAGACAAACCGGAGGAGCAATCCGTTCAGGAGCAGAACCTCGAAACCCTGCGCACCAGGGAGGCGGAGGCGGACCGCGCCCTGCTGGCGATTCGGCGCGAGGAGACGCACGCACGCGAAGCGTTCGAAACGCATGAGCGAAAGCAGCAACGCATGGAAACGGAAGTCGAAGCCTTGCGCGAGCTGCTCGGCGAAACGAAACAGGGCGAGACGACGACGTTTCCGGCGGTCATCCACGACATCACCGTTGAGCCCAGTTATGAAAAAGCGCTGGGCGCAAGTCTGGGCGACGACCTGGACGCCTCCCTTGACGCCGATGCGCCGATGCGCTGGCGTGTCCTTGACCCGCTCGACAACGCGCATGCGCTTCCCGCAGGTGCAACCGCCCTGGGCGAACACATCGGTGCGCCGGGGGCATTGGCGCGGCGGCTGTCGCAGATAGGCTTGGTCGCACGCGAGGAGGGCGACGCGCTGCAGGCAAAACTGCTGCCGGGGCAATCGCTGGTCTCACCGGAAGGCGACGTGTGGCGCTGGGACGGCTACACCGCCACCGCGCAGGCAATCGCAAACACGACCGCGGAAAAACTCACCCGGCGCAACCATCTGCGCGAACTGGAAAAGTCGTTGGTGCAAATGCGGGAAGAGACTCCCGCTTTGGAGAAAAAGTTTCGCGATGTGCAGGAAAAGGTCAAGACGGCGCAGGAGAGCGAGGCGTCCGTGCGCGAAGAACGTCGCAGCGCCGAAGCGAAATTTTTCGAAACACGCGAATTGGCGTTGCAGGTTCGCCAGGAACAACAAGAGCGCGCCGCGCGTCTCGAGGCTTTGGGCGAGACGGCGGAACGTTTGCACGAAGAACATGCGGAAGTCTCGCGCTTGGAAGCGGTCACGCGCGAGGCGCTCGCAAGCGCCGCCAACGGCGAGGAACTGGCAGGCAATGCAAGCGAGTTGCGCGCACGCGTTGAGGAAGCGCGCGAGGCTTTGGCGAAAGCCCTGGCGCGCGGACAAGCCATCGAACGCGAAAGTGAAGCCCACGAGCAACGCATCAAAGCCATTGACGAGGAGTTATCTTCATGGGAGGGACGCATCGGGGCGATTGGTTCGCAGATGGAATCGCTGCACAAGCGCCAAGAAGAAATCCGCGAGGAGATTGCCTCGCTTGCCGGCCAGCCCGAAGAGATTGCCCGTTTGCGCGAGGCGCTCCTGCAGCAGATGACCGTCGCCGAATCGAAGAACCGGGAAGCGCGCGACGCTCTTGCCGTCGGCGAGACCAAGCGCAATGAGTGCGCACGCCAGGAATCATCGGCGCGCGAGAGCGCCGGCAAGGCCCGGGAAGAACGGGCGCGCCGGGACGGTTTACTGGAAGGAGCGCGGCAGCGCCTTAGCGATGCGGCGGCATCGATTCAGCGCGATCTCGAATGCGCACCGGAGGATGTCCTCGAGAAAATCACGCAAGAGGACGACACCCCGCCGAACACGTCGGACACGATGGAAGTGCTGGAAGAGCGGCTGCGCCGGCTGCATGCCGAGCGCGAGCGCCTGGGCGGCGTGAATCTGCGCGCCGAAGACGATGCCTTTGAAACCCGCGAACGCCTTGAAGCCATCACCACCGAGAAGGAGGATTTACTGGGTGCGATTGACCGCTTGCGCAAGGCGATTGCGCGACTCAACCGGGAGGGACGGGAGCGGCTGAGGCAAGCCTTCGAGGTAGTGAGCAAAAACTTTTCCGAAATATTCACGCGCTTGTTCGGCGGCGGCGCGGCACATCTGCGTCTGCTCGAAGTCGAAGAAGAAGACGAAAAAGAAAAAAAAGAAGGTGAAGACGGCATTGCCGATGCCGATGCCGCGAAACCGAAGGAGAGCAAGGACGTCCTCGAGGCGGGTTTGGAGATTATGGCACGTCCGCCGGGCAAGCGTTTGCAGTCGCTCGGACTGCTGTCGGGAGGCGAACAGACGCTAACGGCATTGTCGTTGATATTTGCGGTGTTTTTGGCGAATGCGCCGCCTTTGTGCGTGCTGGACGAGGCGGACGCTCCTTTGGACGACATCAACGTCGAGCGTTTTTGCCGGCTGGTTCGCGATGTCTGCAAAACAAGCGGTTCGCGGATATTGCTGATAACGCATCATCCCTTGACGATGGCGCGAACGGACAGGCTGTTCGGGGTGACAATGCAGGAGCGCGGGGTTTCGCGTTTGGTTTCGGTTGATCTCCAGGCCGACGGAGGCATCCGCGAGCGGGAGGGACAGCGAGCCGTCGCGTGACAACGGAAGGGCGGCGTTCCACCGCCTCGACGGAAAATCAAACCTGCGTTTCGAGAACTATCACGTCCAATCCGGCATCACTCATCATCCCTTTCGCAATCTCCATACTCTTTTTCCAGTGGTCCGGAATTTCCCCTGCACGAAAAACAACCCTCGTGATACCCGCCTGAATTATACGGGCGGCACAGTTCGAGCATGGAGGGATGGGATGGATGTATATCGAGCATCCACGCAGGACGCCTCTGGTGGCGGCGTTGAGGATTGCATTCTCTTCGGCGTGAATCGTGCACTGGTATTTGAGTTCCCTGTCGTTGAGGATCTCTTCCCTGTCTTCCACGCCGCGAGGAAGGCCGTTGAATCCGGTGGAAATAATGGTTCTATCCGTGCTTGCGATGACGGCGCCGCATTTGGTGGAAGGATCCTTGCTCCATGCGGCAACCAGCCGCGCCACTTCCATAAACCTGGCGTCCCATTTGTCCATTCCGCAACTATGTATCAAAATTTTAAAATGTCAAACGAGACGGAATGTCGTGATTGCACACAGCGTAAAGAATCGGGAAAATCGGCAGGCATCATCCAAGGGGACGCCGAGTCCCGAAACCGCGTTCCGGATGAAATCCGCCTAAAACCCTTGACCCAAAACAAAACACCCCCTAGGCTGAAGCCAAATGGACAAGCTACAAGACCTCTCCCACAGGCTCGAGCAAGCACAGGCGCGCCGGCGCGGCAATGATTCGCAGGGCGACCGGGTGCCTCCGCGCCAGAACGCCGCGACCGGAATCGCGATGCGCGTGGGAATCGAGTTGCTCGTTGCCGTGTGCGTTGCCGGATTCTTCGGATGGGCAATGGACGAGTGGCTTGGCACGAAGCCCTGGATGTTCCTCGCATTCATCCCGCTTGGAATTATCGCCGGAATTATGAACGTCTTGCGCGCCGCCAAAACCATCAACACCCAGCAAGACGGCGACTAAATGTTCATCACTCCCGCACACGCCGCTTCCGGATTCGAAATCGACCCGATGCACCAATTCGAAATCCAAACGCTCCTGCCCCTCCAAATCGGCGGCATTGATATTTCTTTCACCAACTCGGCGGCATGGATGGTCATCATCACCCTTGCCGCCTACATCTTCCTGGCCACCGCGATGCGCCGAAGCGCTCTCGTCCCCGGGCGACTCCAGTCCCTTGCGGAACTCTCCTATGAATTCGTTCTCAACATGGTGCAGCAGAACGCGGGAAAGGGCTCCCTTCCCTACTTCCCCTTCATCTACACCCTCTTCCTCTTCATCCTCTGCGCCAACATGTTCGGAATGCTTCCCTACGCCTTCACCGTAACAAGCCACATCGCCGTGACCTTCGCTTTTGCCGTGTTCATCTTCATCGGCGCGACCATCATCGGCTTCGTGAAGCACGGAGTGGGTTTTTGCCAGTTTTTCGTCCCGAAAGGCGTTCCGATCTTCCTGCTGCCGTTACTCGTCGTTATCGAAATCATCTCGTATCTCACCCGTCCGATAAGCCTGTCGGTCCGGCTTTTCGCCAACATGATGGCGGGACACGCCATGCTGAAGGTCTTTGCCGGATTTGTGGGCGCGCTGGGAATCATCGGCGGATGGCTTCCTCTCGGCTTCATGGTGGCCTTTACCGGGCTCGAAATTCTCATCGCCTTTTTGCAGGCGTATGTGTTCACCATCCTCACGTGCATCTATCTCCATGATGCACTTCACATGCACTAACCTTAACAACAACAAAAAAGGAGACATTATGGAACCCGAAGCAGCTAAACTCATAGGAGCCGGAATTGCATGCATCGCGCTTGGAGGCGCGGGCATCGGCATCGGATCCATTTTCGGCAACTATCTCGCCGGAGCCCTGAGAAACCCCTCCGCCGCGCAACAGCAGTTTCCAAACCTGCTGCTTGGATTCGCCTTGACCGAAGCAACCGGATTGTTCGGCTTGGTGGTCGCGCTGATTCTGCTGTTCGTGGTCTAAGCGGAAATGCCGCAACTCGATATCACCACTTATGCGTCCCAGTTGTTTTGGCTGGTGGTGTGCTTCGGGGTATTGTATGTGCTGCTCTCAAGGCTTGCACTTCCGCGCATTGCCACGGCACTGGAAGAGCGGCGCGATCGCATTGCCGACGAACTTGACCAAGCCGCGCAGTTGAAGAAACAGAGCGAAGAGGTTCTTGCCGCTTACGAAGCGTCGCTGGCGGAATCGCGCGAACGCGCCCACGCGCTGTCGCAGGAAACCCGCCACAAAGTCCAACAGGAGGCGGAGGCGCAGCGCCAAAAGATTGATGCCGAGTTGCGCGAAAAAGTCGCCGACGCCGAAGCGCGCATCAAGAATTCAAGGACGCAGGCGCGCGAGCAGCTGCAAGGCATCTCCTCCGAACTGGCAGGACTGATACTCCAACAAGTCGCCGGCACGAGCATCCCGCAGCAACAAATCGACGAATCCGTCGCCAAAGCGCTAAAGCGCCGGGAGTAATCCGCCATGTCGTTCGATAGCAGTTTTTGGGTACTGGTCAGTTTTCTTCTCTTTGTAGGGCTGGTTTTCTACTTCCGCATTCCGTGGCGCGTGCTTGAGGCGCTGGACGCCCGCGCCGCAAACATCGGCAAAGAATTGCGGGAAGCGACGGAGTTGCGCCAAGACGCGCAGAACACGCTGGCATCCTACCGCCGAAAGCAGAAAGAGGCGGAAAGCGAGACCGAAGAGATTCTCGCCCAGGCCAACCGCGAGGCGGAGCGTTTGGCAGAGGAGATGCGCGCGCAAATCGCGGCGACATCGCAACGTTCCCTGGAAATGACGCTTGCGCGTATCGAGCGCGCCGAGTTGCGCGCATCGGAGGAACTGCGCGCATTGGCCGTTGAGGCCGCCGTTGAGGCAGTGCGCTCGATTCTCCAAGAGAACACAATACAGGTCTCAAGCGATGCAAGCATCGAAGAAAGCATCGCGGCTTTGTCGAAAGCGTTGCCGCAAGGGGTGTCGCACGCTCGGGACTTATGAGTCGGCGCCGCCATCTCCGTTATGGAGTCGAATCGATACGATAGCGACTGGCGTCCGGCATCATGCTGGGTGATTACCCAAAAGCGCGAAAGCGACTATGGCGGACGCGACGGCAGGGAGATTCACGGCGAGGCAATCGCGCTCGCTGCAGGGGTGGCGCCGTCACTCAAACGTGTATCCGCGCTCCCGATGTTTTCCTTCTCAAACCTTTTCGGAAACCCGCCGAAGGACGGCGCGCTCACGCCTCCCTGGCCCGAACTCGTCATTGCCGTCGGACGGCAGGGGCTTCGCTGGGCTCGATGGGTTCGCAAGCAGTCGGGAGGGAAAACTTTCCTTGCCGTTCTGCAAAAACCTGCATTTCCCTTTCATGGAGCCGATTTCATCTGGGCGCCGAGACACGACCGTCTGCGGGGAAAAAACGCCGTCTCAAGCCTGTTCTCGCCGCATCCCTTTACGGCGCAAAAACTCCAAGCCGCCGCCGGGCGTCTCGCCGAACGCTTCGGAAAATTACCCCGTCCGCACGTCGGCGTCCTCATCGGAGGGACAAGCCGGGCCTACCGCTTCACCGACGGAGACATGGAGCGGCTCTGTTCGAGTCTGAGACAAGTCGCCGAACGCGACGGTGCCGGACTAATTGTTACAACCTCCAATCGCACAGCCCAAACGCATTGCCGTTTGCTCGAGCAACGCCTCGCCGGACTGCCCGCGCTGTTGTGGGACAGAAGCGAGCGGGACTTCTATCCGGCGCTGCTGGGCACGGCGGATGTCTTTATCGCAACACCCGATTCGGTCAATATGATCAGCGAGGCGGCGGGCACCGGCAAACCGATATTGTTGTTCCCGATGGAAGCGGGATCATCGCGGTTTCGCCGGTTTCACGAAGAAATCAAACAACGCGGCATCACGCGTCCGCTGGGCGAACGCTTGGAGTTCTGGGACTACTCCCCCGTCAACGCCACCGAAGAGATTGCAACAGCGCTGCTGGATGCCATGCGCAAGCACCGAGGCCGGGCGTGAACACGCGTTCAACAACGAAGCGTCCGAAAACAAAAAAATCGGCACCGAAGCGCACAACGAAAAAGTCGGCGCTGAAGAAACCGGCGCCGAAGAAACCGGCACCGAAAAAACCGACGTCCAAACGCACAACGAAGAAACGCGCAACGAAGAAGCACCGAGCCGGCAAACAAAAGCAAAGACCGTCGGGCAAACGCATTGCCTACTGGCTGGCGGCATTGTTGCTGTGGGGCGGAATAGCCCTGGCGTTGGTGGTCGGCTATATCGCGCTGGGTTTGCCGGATACGTCAAAACTGCCGTTGCAGTTGCGCTCCCCGAGCATCTCCCTGCTCGCGCGGGACGGAGAGCTGCTTGCGCGCCGCGGCAACACCGGCGGCGAAGCCATCAAGGCAAGCGAGCTGCCGTCCCACGTGCGCGATGCGGTGATAAGCATCGAAGACCGCCGCTTCTTTCATCACTACGGCATTGATGTGCGCGGCATCTTGCGTGCGGGTTTCGAAAATCTGCTCGCGGGAGAGTTGCGCCAAGGCGGGAGCACCATCACGCAACAACTGGCAAAGAATTTGTTTCTCACGCCGGAGCGTTCGGTCACGCGCAAAATTCGCGAGGCGCTGCTGGCCATATGGCTGGAGACCCGCCTCACCAAAGAGGAAATACTCTCTCTCTATCTCAACCGCGCCTATTTCGGCGCGGGCGCGTACGGAATAGATGCGGCGGCACGACAGTATTTCGGCAAGTCCGCAAAAACACTATCGTTGCACGAAGCGGCATTGCTGGCGGGATTGTTGAAGGCGCCGTCGCGTTATGCGCCGAGCCATGATTCGAGCGCCGCGCTGCAACGCGCCGATTTGGTCTTGCGCGCGATGCTGTCCGAAGGCTACATCGATGCCAAAACCGCGGGCGATGCGGAAGGCGACATTTCGATATCGATGCTGTCGGGCTCGCTTGATGTCAACTATGCGGTTGATTGGCTCGCGGCGCGCATTCCCTATTATCTCGGCGGCCAGGATGAAGATGTCGTCGCACGCACGACCCTTGATACAAAACTGCAGCGCCACGCCGAAGACGTCATCGCAGAGGCCTTTACGCGCGAATCGTTGCGCGACAAGGACATCCAGGTCGCGCTCGTCGCCATGGATGTCGATGGCTCGGTGCTCGCAATGGTCGGCGGACGGGATTACCGGGAAAGCCGCTTCAATCGTGCGGCGCAAGCGCGCAGGCAGCCCGGTTCGGCGTTCAAGCCGGCAGTCTACCTAGCCGCGATAGAATCGGGTTTCTCGTCGCACAGCAAGCAACTGGATGCTCCCGTTTCGGTCGACGGATGGCAACCGCAAAATTACAGCGGACATTACCGCGGCGAGGTCACTCTCGAAGAGGCGCTCGCGCACTCAATCAACAGCGTCGCAGTGCGGCTGAGCGAGGAGGTCGGACGCAAGCGCGTTATCGAAGCGGCGAGGCGGATGGGCATAACGGAGGAATTACGTGCGAGTCCGTCTTTACCGCTGGGCGTGTTTGAGATTTCACCCATTGAACTGGTAAGCGCATATGCGCCGTTCGCCAACGGCGGCTACATCGTCGCGCCTCATGGCATTACCGAACTGCGCGAGGCGGATGGTACGACGCTTTACAAGCGCGAAGGATCCGGCGGCGGCCGTGCCGTTAATGCCCGGGAGTTGGACGAGATGAACCGGATGATGAGAAAAGTTCTGGAATACGGCACAGGCAAGCAAGCGCATCTGGGCGAGCGTCCCGCGGCGGGAAAGACGGGAACAAGCCAGAATTTCCGAGATGCGTGGTTCGTCGGTTACACGGCACAGATGCTAGCGGTGGTTTGGATCGGACGCGACAGCGGCAAGCCAATGGAGGAGATTACCGGAAGCACTTTTCCGGCGGAGATTTGGCGCGCATTTATGCTGCGCGCCCACGAAGGAATGCCTCTGCGTCCGCTTCCCTGAGCGCCAGGGCTATTGCTCCTGCAATTGCCGTGTGAGAATCTCCGCCGCACAGGCTTGCAGAATGTTTCGCACCTGCAATACCAGCCGGACTTCTTCGTCTACGTCCAAAGCCTCCTGCTCCCGCGCCTCCATCAAGACGACATAAGATTTGAGTTGTTCGCGCCCCATCTCGCTCAAGGCGCTATCGAAGGTGCACGACATAATGGCGAGGGTGACTTCGCCTCCGGCGGGGTTGAATTTTTCACTTAAGGCAAGAAAGCGCTCCTTGAGAGGATCCTCACAGGCAACAAGCAGCAGCAACAATGCGAGCGGTGCTATTTTTCCCATGAGATTAAGACCAACTTGCGAGCGGCGGAAGCGACGAGAGTATCGCCTCGACATTCCCGCCGGTGCGCAAACCAAAGATAGTGCCACGGTCATAGAGCAGATTGAATTCAACATAACGGCCTCGCCTGTGCAATTGTTCCCGACGTTCTTCTTCGTTCCATTTTTCATCGATATGCGCCTCGACAATCCGCGGATAAACCTGCAAAAATGCCGCACCGACGTCTTCGGCAAAAGCGAGGTCGGCTTCACGCTCGCCGCTATCGAGATAGTCGTAGAAGATTCCACCGATGCCCCGTGCCTCGTTTCGATGGGGCAGGAAAAAATAAGTGTCGCACCATTCCTGAAAACGGGCGTAATAATCAGGGTTGTGCTTATCGCAAACCCCGCGCAACGCGGTATGAAAGACGATGGCGTCTTCTGTTTCATTGTTGCGCTGCCGTTCGAGCATCGGAGTCAGGTCCGCGCCGCCCCCGAGCCAGCTGCGTCCCGTCGCTATCATGCGCAAATTCATGTGCGCCGTCGGAATACGCGGCGAGCGCGGATGCACAATTAAGGAAATACCGCTCGCCCAAAAGTCGGGAGAGTCTTCGCATCCGGGAATTCTTTCGCGAAATTCTTCCGAGAATTGCCCGTAAACGGTCGAGGTATGCACACCGGCTTTCTCGAACACATCCCCGCAGAGCATCGACATGACTCCGCCGCCCTGGTCCGACTGCTTCGGTTCGGCAGTCCGCTTCCATGGCGTTTGTTGAAAGCGCGCAACCGTCTCGAACTGCTCCAGGCGCCTGCAGAGCTTATCGCGCAAGGATTCAAACGCCGCGCGCGCCTGCCGTTTAAAGGATTCGCTGGCAGGCGCCGAAGGCAGATGCGGTTTTTTTGCCTCAACCATCAGAGCATCGACGCCCCCACGGGAACATCAAAACCGTCGCCGTCATCAATGCCGGCAAGCACAATCGCGCCCTCGGCATCCTCGCCGCCAAGCACCAGCACCTCGGAGACAAAGGGGCCTATCTGGCGCGGCGGGAAATTCACCACGCACCAAACCTTGCGTCCGAGCAAACCCTCCTTTTTGTAATGCTTGGTGATTTGCGCGGAAGATTTGCGCGTGCCGACCGGTTCCCCGAAATCGATGCATAGTTTATACGCGGGCTTGCGCGCTTCGGGAAAATCTTCCACGCCGACAATTCGCCCCAGGCGAACATCCACTTTGAAAAAGTCCGCAACCGCAACCTGCGGCAAAATCTCTTTGTCCCGTCCGCTCATTTTGCTCCGCCCTTTTCGTCCTTGCCTTCAAGTTCCTCGATGCGGCGGCGCAGCACCGCAACCTCCTCACGCAAGCCCGCCGCCTCCTCGCGTGCCAGCCGCGCCATCTCCAACACCGCGTCGTGCTCCTCCCGCGAGACCGGATGCACCTCGCCCAGCCACGCCTCGAAGCGCCTGCGCAGGGCATCTTCGACTTCGCGCTCCATTCCCTTCGCCAGCCCCGCAACCCCTGTCAGCAGACGCGCAAGGTCGTCAAGTCCTTGATGTTCTTTACCCATGGTTTTTCCTTTTTCGCGTGTTGGCACTTTTCCTGATATTATCGCAAAAGACCGAAAAAGAAACCCCAAGGATGAAACATGGAAACAGAACAACTTCGCACAATTATCGAAAATGCCTTTGAGAACATCAAAGAAGTCACCCCGGAGACGACGGGCGAGCTTCGCGAGGCGGTTAATGAGGCGCTCAACGCCCTCGACAAGGGACGCCTCCGCATTGCCGAAAAAACCGGCTCGCCCGACAATTACGGGTGGGTCGTCCACCAATGGCTCAAGAAGGCGGTATTGCTGTCCTTCCGGATGACCGATATGCGCCTCTTTCCCGGAGGTCCGCAAGAAAGCGGCTGGTGGGACAAAATGCCCTCGAAGTTCGTTGGATGGAAAGCCTCAAACTTCCGGGAGGCGGGATTTCGAGCCGTGCCCAACTGCGTCGTGCGCCACTCCGCCTATATCGCTCCAAGGGTCGTACTGATGCCGTGCTTCGTCAATCTCGGCGCCTATGTCGATGAAGACTCGATGGTTGACACTTGGGCGACCGTGGGCAGTTGCGCGCAGATAGGCAAGCGCGTACATATTTCCGGGGGTGCCGGAATTGGCGGCGTGTTCGAACCCCTGCAAGCCAACCCGGTGATTATCGAGGACGACTGCTTCATCGGCGCCCGCTCCGAAGTCGCCGAAGGCGTCATCGTCGGCGAAGGCGCCGTGCTGTCGATGGGAGTCTTTCTCTCGGCATCAAGCACCATTGTCGACAGGCAGAGCGGCGCCACCTATCGCGGGTATGTGCCGCCCTATTCCGTCGTCGTTCCCGGCGCACTGCCTCCCAAGAACGGAGTCTCGCTTGCGTGTGCGGTGATCGTCAAAACGGTGGACGCGCGCACACGGTCAAAAACCTCGATCAACGAGTTGCTGCGCGAGGCTTGAATCATGAGTCGTCCCGATGACTTTGAAAGCCCGGTCGCAATTGCGCGCACGTTGATTGGTTATCCGAGCGTAACGCCCGATGTCGGCGATGCGTTGAACTATCTGGAGAATCTGCTGGAAGTTTTGGGATTCACCTGCCGCCGGCTTGATTTCGGCGAAGGTGACGAACGCGTCGACAATCTTTACGCCCGTCGAGGCAAAGGTGCGCCGCATTTTTGTTTTGCCGGCCACATGGACGTGGTTCCGGCCGGAGATTCGAGCGAGTGGAGCGTTGCGCCTTTCGAGGGAATCGTGCGCGACGGCCATCTGTTCGGGCGCGGCGCCGTTGACATGAAGGGTTCGATAGCCGCGTTTGTTTACGCGGTAGCGCAACGGGACGCGCACGAACAGGGTAGCATCTCCCTGCTGATTGCCGGCGATGAAGAAGGCCCCGCCGTCAACGGCACGGTTAAAGTGCTGGAGTGGCTGCGCGAGCAGGACGAGGTTATCGATGATTTCCTCGTGGGAGAACCGACTTGCCGCGAGCATCTCGGCGACACGATTAAAATCGGGCGTCGCGGAAGTTTGAACCTCCGCCTGCGCGTGAACGGCGTTTCCGGCCATGCGGCATATCCGGAGTTGGCACGAAATCCCGTCAGCGCAATCGCGCGCATGGTTTCAGCATTGTGCGCGCTGGAACTGGATGAAGGCAACGAAAACTTTCAACCGAGCGTGCTAACCTGCACTTCCATCGACACGAACAACCCCACGAGCAATGTGATTCCGATGCAGGCGAGCGCTCGAATGAACATCCGCTTTAATGACCTCCATACGCGCAAAAGCCTGGAAACGCTGCTGCGCGGTGTTCTCGATGAAGTTGCGGATATGGAAAAATGCGCTTACGAGATGGATATCATCGAAAGCGGAAAACCCTTTTTGGGAAAGGCGGAAAGACTGATCTCGCTGCTGGAAGACGCCATCAATACACATGCGCAAATGCGCACGACACTATCGACGGGCGGCGGTACGTCGGATGCACGCTTTATCCGTGAGCACGGACGCGTGGTCGAGTTCGGACTCGTGGGACGTTCCATGCATCAGGCCGATGAATGCGTCGCTATCGAAGACCTCGAACGCCTGGGTAAAATCTATGGCGCATTGTTGGACGGTTATTTCGCGGAGGCAAAAAGCGCATGAACCAGATGCGAGGTTTTTGGGAGGAGTTCACCGAATCGATGCGCGCCGTCGTCGGCATCTGCCTCAACAGGCCAAACGCGGAAAAAGGGCTCGACGCTTCCCTCCACGGATTCGTTAATTCATTCTTTGCATTTATCGTGCTGATACCGCTGTTTACGCTGCTGTGCGCAAGCCAGTGGGACATCGCCTACGATCCGAATTTGCGCGAGTTTCTTGCGCCGGGAATATCCTCGCAAGACACCCTTAATATTTCTTTCACCTTCTTTCTGTGGACGCGCCTGGCCGTTTCACTGATTCATTTCCTGGCATTTCCGGCCGCGATGTTCGCACTGACATCGATGCTGGGACATAAGGAGAATTACTTCGGTTTCATTGTCGGATGGAATTGGGCGAGCATCCCCGCAAGCCTGTTGTTTTTATTGCCGGTGGTGCTTTTTAAAGTGACGCTGGCGGCGCCGTTGCTGGCGTTCCCGTTGATGGCACTCTGGCTGGTCGCACTATGGATTCTCTGGCGCATCACCCGGATGCTGTTGAAAACAGAATGGCTTACAAGCATTGGCGTGCTGGTGCTGTGGGGCGCATTGGCGACCTTCTTCGACCTGCTTTACAGCGCCTTGCTCGTTTAGTCGTATTCCACCGCCTCAAGATAAAGTCCGGCCGCCGGTGCTATTGTCGGACAAGCGGAGCGGTTGCGCGCCTCGAGTGCGTGCGCGACATCCCCGCCGTTCCACTTCCCCTCCCCCACAAGTTTGAGCGCACCGACCATTGAACGCATCTGGTGATACAGAAACGAGCGCGCACGTCCGTGTATACGCAATTCGCAATCTTGGCGCACCACATCGAGTCGGTCGAGAGTCTTGACGGCCGATTTCGCCTGGCAGCGAGTCGAACGAAAAGTTGTAAAGTCGTGCCGCCCGAGCAAGTGCTTCGCCGCCGCATCCATCGCCCCGGCGTCAAGGGGCTTTCGAACATGCCAAACGCGTCCCCGCTCGATTATCGGAGACGCTCGACGATTGCAGATTCGATAAAGATAACGCCGTGCGGTTGCATCAAAGCGCGCGTGAAAGTCGGCGGCGGCTTCTTCGGCTTCAAGCACAACAACACCCGTTTCGCGCAAGTGAAAATTCAGCGCCTCGCGCAAACGCAAACCGTCAACCTGCCGCTCCAAGTCCAAATGTGCGATTTGCCCCAGCGCATGAACCCCGCTATCGGTTCGCCCGGCCCCGGTGACAGCGACACTCTCGCCGCAGAAATCCTCAACCGCTTGTATCAGCGTGTCTTGCACCGAGATGCGCGTCTGCGCCGCCCCCTCCCGAGGTAACGGCATCGCCTGTGACTGCCATCCGCAGAAACATGCGCCGTCATATTCGAGAAGCAAGCGGTATCGCGACATCAGTTACCCGACGTTTTCGGAGGCGGCAGCCGTGTTCCCCGCGGCAGAGGAAATCCGCGCAGGAACGCATCCGCCTCCATGGGCTTGCGGCCCTCCCTTTGCAATTCCAGCAGTTGCAATGCGCCCGAGCCGCACGCGACGCAAAGAGAGTCGTCAAGAATGGTTCCGGAGGGAGCATTTCCCCCTTGTTCGACCACGCGAGCGCGAAGGATTCCCACGCGCACGGGTTTCTCTCGCAAGGAAGCCTCAAACCATGCGCCCGGTTCGGGCGTAAAGGCTCGAATCCTCCGATGAAGTTCTTCTCCCGGCAGGCGCCAATCAATACACCCCTCGGATTTTTTTATCTTCTCCGCATAACAAACGCCCTCGCCGGATTGGGGCACTGCCTGTGCTCGACCCCCGTGCAATTCCCCAAGTACGCGCACGACAGCATCGGCGGCGAGAGGTGCAAGCCGTTGGCGCAACTCTCCCGCGTTCTCGTCCGCTTTGATATCGATGGACTCGCAAGAGAATACCGCGCCTTCATCGAGGTCTTCGTTCATCTTCATGATGCAAATGCCCGTTTGCTCATCGCCCGCGAGGATTGCACGTTCGATGGGCGCAGCGCCCCGCCACCGCGGCAACAACGACGGATGGGCGTTGATAAATCCGTGTTTTGGCAGTTGCAGGATCTCGCGCGGCAGCTTGACTCCATAATCCACGGCAACTCCGACATCGGGCGCAAGGTCGTTGATAAAGCGCTCCTCGCTGGAATCAAATCTCGTCGGCGTCCGCAACGCCTTGATTTCCAGTTCCTTTGCCAGACGCACGACGGCTCCGGGCTTGTTGTGCGGTTTGGCATAGACGCCGACGATTTCGAATCGCCGATCTTCTACGAGCGTGCGCAGGATTTCGGCCGCGAAGCTGGATGTTCCCATGAAGAGGATGCGCATGGGTGCCGGGCGGTCAGGTGTTACGTGTCACTCGCGCGTGAGCTTTGCGCAATCTCTTTTCGATCATTGATTGTTTCAGGCGCGAGAGCCTCTGCAGAAACAAGATGCCGTCAAGATGGTCAACCTCGTGCTGGATGCAGGTTGCAAAGAGTCCGTCGCATTCGAGTTGTTGAGGCTGTCCGTTGTAATCGAGAAAATCAACGCGGCATGTCTTTGGCCGCTGCACAGGTTCGTAGATGCTGGGCACAGGATTGTCTTCGGTCTGTTTGGGGTTTAGAACGGACAGGCATCCTTCTTGGTAGGTATTGATTTCTTCGGAGAAATCGGAAAGTTTCGGATTGACGAAATACTGCGGTTTCGCGGATTCATCTTCGCGGGCGAGGTCAATAACGGCGACGCGCAAATGGACGCCGATTTGCACGGCGGCGAGCCCGATTCCGTTGGCGTGATACATGGTCTCGAGCATATCGTCCATAAGTTCCTGGATATCAGGCGTAACCTCCTTCACGTCCTTTGCGGCTTGGTGCAGCAGCGGGTTCGGAAAGGTGAGAATCTCGCGTATGGCCATTCCGGGAGTCTATGCTTGGAGCGTCACGATTTCAAGACTGGCACGTGGATTAAGACTTGAAGAAAAGCGGCGCGCGTCTTATGCTCTGGCGAAGTCCTGTGCTTCGGCAAAATTTGGGGCCATAGCTCAGTTGGGAGAGCGCTTGAATGGCATTCAAGAGGTCGGGGGTTCGATTCCCCCTGGCTCCACCATC
>JAPOUT010000037.1 GCA_026708545.1 Hyphomicrobiales bacterium | reverse complement strand
CCGCCCGCAAATCCAGCGTTCGGGAATCAGTTAAATGATTGGGGGGGGGGGGGGGGGGTTCGAGGTTGCCGCGGGCGTGGAGCCGAACGGAATCATTAGAGCCATCGCTATCGCGAAAGTTGCAAAACGGGACTTACTCATTTGGCGCCTCCTTGCGGCAAAATCTACGACTGCGAACGATTCTATCGACTCGCTCCGCAACTGTCAATATTAATTTTGAGACCAAGATAGGGAATCCGCAGACCGAAATTTCCCGCCATTTCGCAATATCTTAATCTTAGAAGATAGAAGAAAACCCCGTCCAGCTTACGGAGAAACCAGACGGGGTTTTTTGTTGGACATTATGAACAGCATCCCAAAGGTATGGAGGACGGCTAGAAGGAGATGCCCATGAGAATGCCGCCGCCGACGGATTCGAGATCGTTGCCGTTGCCGTCGCTGTCTTCGTAGAAGTTGATATCGCCCGTGAAGGTTACGCCCGGCACGGCTTCATAAGAGACGGCGGCTTCGATAACCTGCGTCTCGGCATCGCCTCTTGCTTCCTGCGTAAGGGACTCCCAGGTACCGTCGCTCCCGCGAAGAGGTGCCGGGTATCCTTCGGCCACGGAATCGAGATATCCGAGTCCGACGCTCCAAGGGCCGACGGCGTAACGCGCACCTACAGCCCAGGTGGTTAGTTCGAGGTCTTCCGATCTGTCCTGACACGTAAGGGTGCCTTCCTCCACTCCCTGAGTGTTTATATAGCGGCAGTCGAGGGCCGACCTGATCGAAGCATTGGAGCCGAATCCTTCACCACGGTGGTATGCACCGCCGAAGGTGAAGCCGCTCAAGGAAACCTCACCGCCGATGTGCCAGTTGAGAGGGTCTTTTTCAAAGCCCACCAGTTCCGAATCACTGTTCCTCCAGACGGCGTTGTTTGTCCCGCTCTCCCAGCCTGCCGAAGCACCCAGCGAGACATCACCGAATCTGCGTGCGAAGTTAATACCCGCCGAAACGATGTTCTCGAGGGTATGGTAATCGCTATCAGTCCGCATGACTTCTTCAACGCTGTCGGACGGTGCGCCGCTGTTTTGCTCACCGTCACGGTTGGAACTGTTCGGTGTGAAGGAGATGCCGAACTGGAAGCCTGAAAAGCGCGGTGTGAAGTAAGTAATCTTGTTCGCGTCGCTGGAGAGCAGAGTCTGCGTGCTGGTGCGTGCTCCTGTGACCGCCGCGTAACGGTAGTTTGGAGAGTCAACACCATTGACGGCTGAAACCCACGGGGCCGAGTAGTGCATCAGGTAGGATGCGCCGTTCTCGGCACCGACCTGCAGACGACCGAATCCGCCTTCCATCCAGATGTAGGTTTCGTCAATCTGGTCGTCTTCGGTAAAGCCTTCGAGTTCCACGCGTCCGCCGACCTCAATGCCGTTGTCGAGCCGTCTGGTTGCGGTGAAGTGGACCTCGGAACCTCCCATGCGCACAAGGGGGCTGTCAAAGAATTCGTCCTCTGACAGATTGTTCTGGGCATTGCCCTGGAAGTTGTTATCCCCTTTTGTCCCGTTGTAATAGCCCCATCCGGGCCGTCTGGGCCTGTAATCGGGCTCGCCACGTTCTGTGTATTCCCGACCGACAGAAGGCCTTTCGCCAGTACCGGGGATGGTTGTCGGGACAGCGTCAATGTCGCTGATAACAAAGCCGCCGTGGATAAAGCCTGAAACGGCGACAGCGAATCCCGAACCGGGTGAACCCATGAGCATGGATTCTTCAAGGGTGCGCACACGATCGTCGAGGGACTGCGCCATCGCACTCGAAGTTACGAAAGAAACGGCCGCGAACGCGGTCGTCCCGAGCAAATATTTTTTCATTTGATTACCTGTCTTCTGTTCGTTGTTTTACGTCGCTTACTCGGCGCCGCCAAGACCCGCAAAACCACCAAAAAACTTTCCGGAGGAATAAACGAATCATCGCTATTTGGCCTCGCCAAGACCCCAAGACATAGCAAAGACCTTTTGAAGAAACAAACGAATTATTGGCGAGGTTTCCGTAAAAATTCGGTAACTAGCTATGATTTCTAGGAAATTTGCAAAAAATTATTTTTATGGAATTTCCACGGACCGCATATCGAATCGACGCATCGCTCCCGAATCAACAGGGTTGACGCCAAAACGGGAGAAATGTCCGAACTTATGGAAGATTAACTCCGTTAAGCCTTCATGCAGAAGGAAACGGATGGCGGGTTCCTCCTGCCCGCCATCTGTTCCCTCGAGTGTTGCTCGATTGCCGCGCAGATGATTCAAGGATGGCTTGATGCGGTTACGGCGGAAAAGCAGGTGATGCTTGCACAGTCATGCCTTCCGGTTATGAGTTCCGGCCTAGTGGGAATTTGACAAACCGGCAGTTGGGTATGCTTTTTTCAAGTCATCCAGCGATTCTCTCAACCAGTCGCCATACCCCCATGCCATACATTCAACCCGTTTAAATTCAGCTTCCAACTGAGGCAGGAACTCAGATACCAGAGTTTCATCCTCCTGCTTAATCAACGTTTTAACGATGCGAGAAAACATGGATCCTAGACTGTCATAAAAAGATGCATCAATATCGCCGAACTTCAACGTGCAATCGTTGCCGCATTTGACATAGTAAAGCATCAAACTCAGCGTATCGGGTAAGTTGCCATTTGCTTTTTTGAATTCGCTGATTGCTTTGCGCCCAGCAGAAAGGCAGATGTCTTGCCAAGGATCTAGGGAGAACGCATCACGAATGCTCGCTTTGTATGGCTCAAGATACTCATTGCCACCGTGGTCGCTTAAAAAACGGGAGTGGAAGAAGGCTTTGTTCTCGACGCTAAATCCATACAAGTCCTGCAATATTCCCCGTAGCTGGGGAGCGCCCATCTCCATCAAAACCTGCTTAACATCCTTCCATGTAGGTTTCTTCTGACTCATTATTTTATTTCCCGTTCTCTATCAAAATCATCAGGGGTGAAATTAGAATCTTATTTATGAGTGAGCAATGTAATTCTTCGTCTCTGCTTCGCAAGAGAGGGTATGGATAGTAGTGAAAAGAGTCGGATATTTTAGAGGAGGAAATGAGTCGGATTTTAGGGGGGGATTTTGGGTAGAATTTTCTACCACCCAAACTCAAGGAGAAATTCATGAAAAAATCAAGGTTCAGCGACAGTCGGATTATGCAAATACTGAAGCAGGAGGAGAACCGCGTTCCAGTTGTGGATCTGTGCCACGATCACGGCATCGGCAATGCGACTTTTACAGTGGCGCAGCAAGTACGGAGGCATGGACGCCTCAATGATTGCGAATATGAAGACGTTGGAAACAGAGAACAAGCGTCTGAATGAAGATATATTCGGATGCGAGTATCAAGATTGATATCCTGGAAGAGGTTCTAGAGTCTTTTGATTGTGGGATATTTGGTCCAAATTCCCCAAAAATCCCCCTTGATACAAGAAACGAATCATCGTAAAATAATAGTCGAATAGTTCGATAGGCGAGTCGTTGCAGACTGAGGGGATGCCTCTCCGAGCGCACAACGTAACGTTTTAATGGAGGGAAAATATCCATGTCATTCATCAAGAAATTCATCGAACAAGAGACGATTAATCGTCGTGATCTTCTATTCGCGTCCGCCTACGGACTGGGCGCTGTTGCCGCGACGGGTCTCATGGGACCCGGCATGGCCCGTGCCGCATTTTCGGATCCGACAGTCGCTTGGAGTTACCGCAATCGCACAAATCCTTACTGGAACGAGATTGTCTCGGGCGGTGAAGCTTTCGTGGAGAGCCTCGGCAAACCGAAATCGTTCCTGACCCACCTCATCAACGAAGGCTCGTCCGAAAAGTCTCTCGCGGATGTCAAGGCGTTGCTTTCCAAGACGAGCGGCGAGTTGGCGCTTGCGATCGACGCCAATGACGCGCCGAATGCGCGTCCGGTCGTCGAGGCTTGCGCGCAAGTCGGCGCCTATGTTTCAACGCTCTGGAACAAAACCGACGATTTGCATCCGTGGGACTTTGGCGACAACTATGTCAGTCATATGACTTGGTCCGACGAAGGCCCGGCGGAGCAGACCGCGCGAATCCTTCTTGAAGCGATGGGCGGCAAGGGCGGCGTCGTGCATCTCGGCGGCATTGCCTCGAACAATCCGGCAATCGAGCGTTTGAATGGTCTCAAGAATGCGCTCAAGGACTATCCGAATGTTGAACTTCTGGATGCACAGCCGGCGGATTGGGACACCCAAAAGGCGCGCGATGTCATGGCGTCTTTCCTCACCCGCTACGGTAGTGAGATCACTGGTGTGCACTGCGCCAACGACACGATTGCCTACGGCGTTCTCGAGGCGTTGCGGGCTGAAGGCATAGAAGGCATGCCGGTTACCGCCTACGACGGCAATCCGCAGGCGGTTAAGCATGTTGGGAACGGAGAACTTCTGGTTACTGTCTTCACGAATCCTCACTGGGGTGGTGGAATCACGGCGGCACTGGCCTACTACGCGGCGATCGGAGCCTTCAAGCCTTCCGAAGAGCCGCGCGAGCATCGCGAGTTCTACGGCCCGACCATCCAAGTCCTTCCCGAGGATGCAGCGAAGTTCAAGGCCGAATATATCGACAGCGTACCGACATACGATTGGACGGATTTCTGGGGCCCGTCGAACGGTCAGATCGAATACAAATGACAATTTGTCGGCGCCCGCCCCGCCTCGGGGCGGGCGGGCCGTCGATTTGCATGTCGTGCCTGAAGACCGGGTCGTGTCTGGCCGCGGGGGCGTGAGGGGCTGTGGTGATGACGGATTCGACGATGATGCTTCCCTCCGTTTCGCGTTTGCTAAGCCGCGAAAGGTTGGTCAGGTGGGCGCCGATTCTCGTTCTCGGCCTGCTGGTGCTGTTCTTTCCTTTCTTCGAGTGGTTGATGGATTTTCTCGAGGGCAAGGGGCACGCCTACCTCTTCGATTCCCGCTTCTTCTCAATTCGTAACGCCGCGCGCATCGGCATTGCCGCTTCGCCCGGCTTGATGGTGGCCGTCGGTGTCACCTTCATCATTCTCATGGGATCCATTGACCTTTCGATGGAGGGGACGGTTTCGGTCTGCGCCGTGTTGTTTGCCTTTGTATTTCTTGCCTGGGGAGCAACGCTCGCGAGTTGGGCCTGGCTGGCCGTGCCGCTCGCCCTCGTTGTCGGCGCGGCGATGGGATTCGTCAACGGGCTTGTTCATATCTGGTTGAAGATTCCCTCTTTCATGGCCAGTCTCGCTATGGGATTCGTGGGCACCGGGCTGGCCCTGATTCTCACCGGCGGCGACCGCATTCGCATTGAGGACGAACTTTTTCGTTCCCTTCTTACCGAACGGATTTTTAACTTTCCTGTCATGGTCTATGTGGCGTTCTTTTTTCTTTTGGTCGCGTGGTTCATCCAGAGCCGCACGACGCTCGGGCGGAATTTCTACGCCGTGGGCGGCGGCGAGGAACTCGCGCACGCATCCGGGCTCAATGTGGAGCGCGTCCGCCTCATGGGCTTCACGCTGGCCGGTGTTTTCTTCGCCGTGGGAGCATTGCTCGCTGTGGGACGAATCGGCATTGCTGAAACGGCGACAGGCAATAATTTCTTGTTCATATCCATCACCACCGTTGTGGTGGGCGGCACGGCACTCTGGGGAGGAATCGGCGGAGTCTGGAATACGCTTGTCGGTGTTTTAATTGTTAATGTCATCAATAATGGCATGATCGTGATAGGATTGCCGGCATTTTTCCAGGACGGTGTTCTCGGTATTCTGGTTATCCTTGCCGTGGCCCTCTCCGTCAACCGCAGGTCGACAAGTTTCGTGAAGTAGGGGCGGACAATGTACGGATTAAGAAAGGTCGAAAAATATTTTCCCGGCGTCCATGCGCTCAGGAGAGTTGACTTTCATGTGAACCGAGGCGAGATTGTCGGTTTGGTGGGGGAGAACGGTGCCGGCAAATCGACGCTCATGAAGGTCATCTACGGCGCCTACCAGCCGGATGCGGGTGGCATTTTCATTGATGACAAAGAAGTTCGTTTTCAAAATCCACGCCAGGCGATGGAAAACGGCATCGGCATGGTGTTCCAAGAGCAATCCTTAATCCCCAACCTCACCGTGATGGAGAACATCTTCCTCGGCTATGAGCGGCAATTCGTGAACTTTGGAGTCATCAACTGGAACGCGTTCGCCGAAGCGGCGAAAAAACAACTCGCAAAAGTGAAGCTCGATATAGATCCCGCGACGATAACATCGGAACTTTCCTTTGCCCAGCGCCAACTCGTCGATCTTGCCAAGGTTCTCACGATTGAGGACAGGATCGAAGGCGATCTCGTGATTTTGCTCGACGAACCCACTTCAGTGCTTGCGCGCGAGGAAGTCGAACTGCTTTTCGGTTTGGTGCGCGGCCTCACCAAGCGCGCATCTTTCATCTTTGTCAGCCACCGCATAGACGAGGTGCTGGATTTGTCGGACCGGATTTATGTCATGAAGGACGGTGCAATCGTTGACGTTGTAAACCACGACGAGGTCAATGTTGATTCCATCCAGCACAAGATGGTGGGACGGGAAATCGACACGGAGTACTACCGCGAACAGAAGCAAAAACCCTATAACGCTTCCGAAGTGCTTCTTTCCTTCGATAACGTCAGTCTCGGCACGCGCTACAAGGATATATCTTTCGAACTGCATCCTGGGGAAGTTCTCTGTCTCGTGGGCACTGAAGGGTCGGGTCGTGAGGCCATTTTACGCACGGTTTTCGGCCTCGAGGCGCCCGACTCCGGCACCGTAACCATTAAAAACGAGCAGGTATGGCATTTCACCGCCGAAGGCGGTGTCTGGCGCGGGGTGGGATATGTTCCCCGCGAACGCAAAATCGAGGGTATTGTCGGGGGGATGAATGTTTATGAGAATATGACGCTGAGCCAGATGCAGAATTTCTCGAGGGCGGGAACCTTGCTCGAAAGCAACGAGAAAGCCTTCGCGCGGGAATGGATCGAGCGGCTCGGAATCAAGACACCCTCCGAGAACAAGGATTGCGGAGGCCTGTCGGGCGGCAACCAGCAGAAAGTGGTTCTCGCCAAGTGGCGCTCGGGAGGGTCCGACATCATCCTGCTTGACCACCCGACTCGCGGCCTCGACATCGGCGCCAAGGAGGATGTCTATGAAATGATTCGCGAGATGTGCGATGCTGGCGTGGGCATTTTGCTCGTAGCGGACACGCTCGAAGAAGCAATCGGACTCTCGCACACGATTCTCGTGATTAAGGACGGGGAATTTCAAAAACGTTTCGACGGAACGCCGGGTTCCAAGCCGTCCCTTTATGATCTCTTGCACCACATGATTTGAGGCAGATTGATGAATCTTGAACGCATAAAGCCCCATTTTCCCTGGCTCACCCTTCTTGCGCTGGCACTGCTTGTGGGTATCGCAAACCCTTCGTTTCTCGTTCCTTCTTCGTTACTTTCGCTGGTTGCCGACATCGTGCCGCTTTTCATCATGGCTCTCGGCATGACCTTTGCCATCTACATTGGCGGAATCGATTTGTCGGTGCAGCAGTTGGCAAACATGGTCACGGTTATCGCTACGGTTTATCTCGCCCAGTTCGGTGCGAGTGTTGCCGTCATTTGCATCTTGGCGGGCCTGCTGTTCGGAGCCGTGTCAGGTTATGTGACGAACCGGCTTTATGTGCCTTCTTTCGTTTCCACTCTAGCTATGGGATTCATTGCGCTCTCGGTGGCAAAATATCTCTCCGGCCAGCGTGCACTTTACATGGATGCAACGCTTCGGGATGCTAATTTCGGCTGGATGTTCGGCAATACGGCGGGAGTGCCCCACGAGCTGGTAATTGCGGTTTTTTTGCTGGCGCTCGCTTGGTTTCTCCAGAAAAAAACCACTTTCGGCCGTGCCCTCAAAGCGATTGGATCGGGCGAGCCGGCGGCGGTGGCTTCCGGACTGAACGTCGTCAGGGTCAAGGTTTTGGCCTTTGCAGTCTCGGGCGCTTTCGCCGCCATTGCCGGCCTCATGTTCTCGGTCAAACTTTCCGGCGGTGACGCAAATCTGGCCAACGGGTTTCTTTTGCTTGCCATCGTTGCGGTTCTCGTGGGGGGCACGCCGCTTACCGGCGGCGTGGGCGGTGTAATCAACACGGCTGTCGGAACTCTCATCGTGATGGTAATTCGTGCGGCCATGGTTTACGTCGAAATAAGCGCAACGCAACAGCAGATGATTTTCGGCGTTGTCTTGATCATAGCGATTGCGCTGACCATCGATCGTTCGAAGATGCAGATTGTAAAATAACGGCGGGAAAGACAAAGAGGAACCGACCATGAAAGCAGCAGTTTTAACAAAGCCGAAGCATTTCGAAATCAGGGAAGTTTCGAAGCCCGAAATCGGTCCCGACGATGCCTTAATCAAGGTCGAACGATGTTGTATTTGCGGCACGGACATTCACATCTTCAACGGCCACTACGCCGCCGATGAATTGCCCCTTGTTCCGGGCCATGAGTTCGCCGGAACGGTAGCTGCGCTCGGAGAGAATGTCACGCATCTAAGCGTTGGGGCAAAAGCCGTGGTTGATATCAATATCGGTTGCGGGCGCTGTTATTACTGCCGCCACAACGAAATCTTAAACTGTCCGGATGTGCAGCAAGTCGGTATTTCCCGAAACGGCGCTTACGCCGAATATGTCGCGGTGCCAGCGAGATTGGTGATTTGTGCTCCGGATAACGCGTCTTTTGACAGGCTGGCGCTGACGGAACCGGTTGCCTGCGTGGTCCGCTCCGCGCGCAAGGCGGATATCCGATTCGGGCAATCGGTTGTTATTCTCGGCGCCGGTCCGATAGGCAATCTTCACATTCAGATGATGCGTTTGGTCGGGGCCGCTCCGATTATCGTCGCCGAAACAATTCCCGAGCGTGCAGATCTTGCGCGGCAGGCGGGCGCCGATGCGGTCGTTACCGATCCGGAAAAAATGAAGAAGACCGTCCTTGCAATGACGGACAACAGAGGTGCGGATTTCGTGGTTGAAAGCGTCGGCCGTTCGGACCTCTATGCCAAAGCGTTTGAATTGATCCGCCCTGGCGGCCATGTCGTGGCTTTCGGTATTACGTCCCCGGAGGAAAGCGTGCCGCTCGATCTTCTCAACACCGTGCTTTGCGAGAATTCCGTCAAAGGGTCCGTTGCCGGCATGGGCGAGGACATGCACGATGCGATGACGCTGCTGCTGCACGATCGATTCGAAACCGAGGCTTTCACCGCGACAACCTTCCCGCTGGATGATGTCCAGCGGGCTTTTGAGACGCTGGGCGATCGTCCTTCTTCACTCAAGACTCAAATCGTGTTCGGTTAGGTTTTTGGCAGTGACTCGGAGAGAGGCTTGTTGTTTTTGAAGGGTGGTTTGAACCGGAAGATTTGGAGGATAAAAAATCATGAATGAAAAGACATCGAAACTGGCATTGCCGTCCGAGCCGAGAACCTTCGGCTTCTTCGTTGACGGCGAGCACATTGAAGCGGGCAATCGCGTCGTTTTGGAGCGTGCGAGTCCCGCCCATGATGTTTGCGTTACGCGCATTCCCTGCTGCACGAGGGAAGACCTCGACAAAGCCGTTGAGGCCGCGCGCACGGCCTTTGACAATCGTCGTTGGTCCGGATTGTCGGGAGGTGAAAGGGCATCCGTCCTGCTGAAGGCGGCCGCGGGAATTCGCGAGCGAATTGATGAGATTGCCTATTTTGAAACATTGGAAAACGGCAAGCCGATTTCGCAGGCGCGCGGGGAAGTCGAAGGCGGAATTGGCATGTTTGAATATGCCGCCGGCGTCGCACGTGCGCTCCACGGCGATTCTTTCAACAATCTCGGCGACAGGATGTTCGGCCTCGTCACGCGCGAGCCGATCGGCGTCGTCGGGCTGATCACGCCTTGGAATTTCCCCTTCTACATTTTGTGCGAACGCGTGCCTTTCATTCTTGCTGCCGGCTGCACGATTGTCGCCAAACCGAGCGAGGAGACTTCGGCTTCGGGGCTCATACTTGCGGAGATTTTGAAGGAAGCGGGATTGCCTGCCGGGGTTTATAATGTGGTGCCCGGCACCGGAAATGAAATCGGACAGGCGATAACCGAACACGCAGGTATCGACATGGTTTCTTTCACCGGGTCGACCGCCGTTGGCCGAAGCGTTGTGCATGCCGCGGCGGGAAATTTCAAGAAACTCGGCTTGGAACTGGGCGGCAAGAATCCGCAGATTGTTTTCGCCGATGCCGACTTGAAGGATGCCGCCGATGGCGTCGCTTTCGGGGTTGCCTTCAATGGCGGCCAGTGCTGCGTGAGCGGCAGCGTGCTGGTAGTCGAGCGTTCCGTTGCCGACGAGTTCGAAGCGCTTTTGGCCGACAAACTCTCGAAGATTGTGGTTGGCGATCCGCTCGATCCGGCAACCCAGGTCGGCGCAATCACCACGGAAGCCCAGAACACGAAAATCCTGAACTATATTGATGCAGGCAAAAAAGAAGGTGCGAAACTCGTCTGCGGCGGTTCAGCTCTTGATTTCGGCGCCGGCCGCTTCGTCGCGCCTACGCTTTTTTCGGAGGTGACCAAGAAGATGTCGATTGCCCGCGAGGAGATCTTCGGCCCTGTCCTGGGCGTTCTGCCTTTCGATGGTATGGAAGAGGCGGTCAGGATTGCCAATGATACGGAGTACGGACTTGCCGCGAGCATTTGGACCAAAAACATCGACAAGGCGACGCAGGTTTCCAGGCGTGTGCAGGCAGGCAGAGTCTGGGTTAATTGCACGATTACCGGCGGCCCCGAGCTTCCCATCGGCGGCTTCAAGCAATCGGGATGGGGGCGCGAGACCAGCATTTATGGAATCGAGGAATACACGCAAATTAAGTCGGTTCACATCGAGCTCGGCAAGCGGAATCACTGGATTGGGTAGATGACCGAGGACGGCTACGATTATGTGATTGTCGGAGGGGGCACGGCCGGATGTGTTCTTGCAAACCGCCTGAGCGCAAACCCCGCTGTCCGTGTGCTGGTTCTCGAGGCGGGAGGCCGTGATTGGCATCCGTACATCCACATGCCGGTGGGCTTTGCCAAGATGACGGCGGGTCCCCACACTTGGGGGTTTGCGACCGCGCCGCAGCGGCATGCCAACAACCGCGAAATTCCCTACGCGCAGGCGCGCGTGATCGGCGGGGGCTCGTCAATCAACGCCGAAGTTTTCACCCGCGGGAACCCGGTCGATTACGACCGCTGGGCGAAAGAGGAAGGTTGTGAAGGCTGGGCTTTCAAAGATATCCGGAAGTATTTCATCAATTCGGAAGCGAACATGATTTTCTCGGGGGACTGGCACGGCACCGACGGACCTATCAGCGTATCAAACATCGCCGTTCCCCAACCGATGACCCTTGCTTTCGTGCAATCCTGCCAGGAACTGGGGATTCCCTACAATCCCGACTTCAACGGCGAAGTGCAAAGGGGTTGCGGCGTATACCAGACGACAACGGGAAACGCCCGCCGTTGCTCGGCGGCTGTTGGATATCTCAGACCCGTGCTGGGACGAAAAAATCTGAAGGTCAAGACGAAGTGCCTCGTCAAGCGCATCACCTTCGAGGGCTCCCGCGCTACGGGGGTTGAATATTCCGACGGAAGGGAAGGTCGGTTTGTGCGGGCCGAAAGCGAAGTGATCGTCACCGCGGGGTCCGTCGGAAGCCCAAAGATTATGATGCTTTCCGGCGTAGGACCGGCGGCGCATTTGAGAGAGCACGGCATTGATGTTGTCGAGGGCCTGCAAGGCGTGGGTGAAAACCTCAACGACCACTTCGGCATCGACATCGTG
Organism: Hyphomicrobiales bacterium; assembly: GCA_026708545.1. Taxonomy (GTDB): domain Bacteria; phylum Pseudomonadota; class Alphaproteobacteria; order JAPOUT01; family JAPOUT01; genus JAPOUT01. The sequence goes on along the minus strand of JAPOUT010000037.1, from coordinate 40 downwards.
GCGGAACTCACCGGTCATTACAGTCTCGACAAATACAACA
>JAPOUT010000133.1:5021-11867 GCA_026708545.1 Hyphomicrobiales bacterium | reverse complement strand
TATACGTTGACGACATTGGGAATCGAATATGCGCTCGGGAGAGAACTTGACGGGCCGACGGCTTCGATTCTTTACTTAGGTCCTTTTTCGTTAGGTCTTTTCGATCCGCCGCCCTCTTCGGATCCTGACTCCCGCACCCTTACGGTTACGCCGCCCTTCAACGACGACGACCTTGTCTTTGACTTGGTGAATATTGAAATCGACGGTGACAACCTGCCGCCGGGCTTCCGGCTTGGCGACAAAACTTCCTGGAGGGTTGAGATTCCCGACGATCAAAAGCATGCAGTCAATTTTTCCCCCCCGCTCATAATTGCGCACGAGTCGAATTCGGGGACTACTGCTACTCCGTGGATTGTTGCTCATCCGCCTTTGCCGTCGAACGAGGGCTTGGGTTTTGCATGGAAATACAGAGACAAATTTTGGGGTGTTGAATATAGTTATACGTGGAAAAAATCTACCTGCGGCGAGGGTTGTACGAATCGTGAGATTGTTTTTAATGAGACGAACACCGACCCTGATGTCACCAGACAAGGATCCTGGTTCCCGAACGATTCGACCAATTCTCGTATAAAATTGGGTCATGGAGTGTTCCAGGACGGCGATAAATGGTCGGAAACGATTACCTTCACAATTGAAGAAGTGCCTTCCAATTTTAAAATTGGAAAGGATAAAGTTTTCACTCTCTTCATTCACGATGACGACGTTTAGTGCCCTGCGGAGGAGGCTGCATACGGCGACAGGATTGTCATGGCTTTTACGGAGGAGCATGGTGTTGGAATCTGGGATTAACGGCAACTGAACGGGTTTTTCGAAGAAACAAAGACGAATACTATTGGAGAAAGAAAACCGATGCGAAAGATTGAGGGGCGGATAGGCGTTTCCTAACATTGACGGGGCGGCAGGGTAATCTCACACATGAAAACAACTTTGCCCTGCCGCTTCTTTCCTTAGGGTGATTTGGAGACACGTTTGTTGATTCGGTTCTGCTGACACCGGTCGGTTAGTCATACGACCAGAAACAGATTGGATGAGGTTTTAGAATTTTGTCCGATGGCCTGGTTTGATGCATCTTGGAAAAAGTAAGGGATAATTATTGGTGAGATGTTCGTGGATTTGGTTTCGGAGCGTTATTTCAAGGGCTTGGAGCGGCGCGTAGAATGCTGCGCTTGCGGCAGTGTTCCAAACGTAGAGGTGCATGGCTTCCTCTCTGTTTCCTCCCATTTTTGCGAGATGTTTGGCGAATCGGTCCGGGGCAAGTAGGTCTTTTGGGACTTGGGAAATTTTTTGTCATACTTTTTGACTCGCCTGCTTTTCCCGTCTATCTTTGTCTCTGGCCCCGGGAAGCCTCTGCCGTTCACGGTATCGCGCCCGGGGTTCTGCTTTTAATGTCTTTTTCATCTTTTCATCGCCCCCGACATTCCATCCCGGCCTGTAATCAAACTGAAGATAAGCGGAACGGGGGAGGGCATGTTGTCCAATTTCCAACGTGTTTCAATTGTTAATTTTCCCGGATAAGGATTTGAGGTTTGTCTTGCAGACGGTCGCGGTTACGATGCGGTTTGATTTTATGCGGCCGAAAATTCAGGTGCAGGTTGAAAAACGAATCGGGGCTGAACCCGGCAGGTTGTCCTGTGCGGGCGCGCGCTTCCCTTTTTGCGGAGAACGGGCGTGTTGGTAATTTTGCCGTTCTGCTGTATGGTTGAATCACTGGCGACCATTGTAAGTATTGGAGAATATCCGTGGGTCGATTGTTTGGCAGGCATCCAAACTGGACGATTGCCGTCCTGTTGGCTGCCGTTGTATTGGTGTGGCTCATTTTCGCGGTGTGGCCCGAGTGGCTGGTTAATGTAATCGGGCGGAAGAAAACTTTCGTCAACACGCTGATTAACGGATTGACCCTCGCCGGCCTCTATTTTCTCGTTGCCAGCGGCTTCACGCTCATCTTCGGTTTGATGCGCAACGTCAACCTTGCCCACGGCGCAATGTACCTGCTTGGCGCCTATATCGGTTACGAAGTGGCCGAGGCCAGCGGCAATTGGTTTCTGGGGCTGGTCGTTGCGTTTTTGGCCGTCGCCCTGTTCGGCGTGTTGATGCAAGTGCTCATCTTCCGGAGAATGGAAGGCGACGACCTGCGCCAGACGATGGTGACAATTGCAATCTCCATAATCGCCGCCGATTTGATGCTCGCCGTCTGGACGGGCACGACCTACCAGTTCACGCCGCCCGAATGGCTGTTCGGCGCCATCACCTTGCCGATTGTCTCGGTCGTCAAATCTTCCGGCGACGCGGTGTTCATCAAATATCCCGCATACCGGCTCGCGGTGTTTTTTCTTGCGGTGGCCGTGGGAATCGCCTTGTGGGTGTTCCTCAACCGGACGCGCGTCGGCATGATGGTTCGTGCCGGAGTCAATGACCGGGACATGCTGGCGGCATCGGGCGTTAACATCCAATTGGTTTTCATGCTCGTGTTCGGCCTCGGCGCCGGTCTTGCGGGACTTGCCGGCGTGGTCGGCGGAACCGCCCTGTCGATCGCTCCGGGTGAAGACCTTCGATACCTGCTTGCTTCGCTCGTCGTCGTGATTGTGGGCGGGCTGGGGTCGATTTCCGGTGCCGCCGTCGGCGCATTAATCATCGGTCTCGCCGAGCAGTTCGGTCTTGCGTATTTCCCGACCTACGGCGTTGTCTTCACCTTTTTGATCATGGTGCTGGTTCTTGCGGTCCGGCCGCAGGGAATCATGGGAGGAAGATGATGGATCCGTCTCGCATATGGACCAGGGTTCATCCGCTGCAGTGGCTCCTGATCGTGCTTCTGCTGGCCTATCCCGGCCCGGCGAGTGACTTCTTCACCTTTCAAATCGGCGCCTATTCCTTAATTCTTGGAACCATCGCCCTTTCGTTGATGATGCTGGGGGGCCTTGGCGGCATGGTCAGCCTGGCGCAGCTGACGGTCGCGGGCCTGGCCGCGTATCTGGTGGCGATATTCGGGGAGAACAGCGTCGGGGTGCTGGGACTGGGCTGGCCCTGGTGGGTCACCTGTCTCGTCGCCGTTTTTATCGCCGCGGTTTTCAGCGCGTTCGTCGGCGCGATCTCGGTGCGAACCGAAGGCATTTACACCATTATGATCACGCTTGCCATCGCCGTTGCCTTCTTTTTCCTGGTCCGCCAAAACTACGTTGTTTTCAACGGCTGGACGGGGTTTGCCGGCATCGAGCCGCCGACGCTTTTCGGCGTCTACTGGCGCGACCCCGCACCCTTTTATTATCTCTCGCTGGCGGTGGCGGCGTTCTTCTACTGGGCGGTGGTCTACTGTTCGCGTTCGCCCTTCGGCCTTGCGCTGCAGGCGATTCGGGACAACCCGAGAAGAATGCATGCGCTCGGGTTCAATGTTGCCGCGCACCGGGTGACGGCCTATTTCCTTGCGGGGATTATCGCCGGAACCGCCGGGGTGCTGCTGGCCTGGTTTAACGGCCGCATTTCGCCCGGCTCGGTGGGCGTGGATGTCGCCATTGACATTCTTGTGATAGCGGTCATAGGGGGCATGCGCCATCCCGTCGGTCCTTTTGCCGGTGCCGTCGTATTCGTATTACTGCAGAACTTCGCAATCGATCTGATTGATCGAGAGAGGTTTAACACAGTAATTGGGTTGGTCTTTTTCCTTGTGGTGTTGTTTTCACCCGACGGTTTGCTCGGAATCTGGAGCGAACTTCGGTCGCGATTTCAACAGTCGAGGCAAAGCCGATTCCATTCCAGAGGAAGCAGCGGCGGGTCGAAAACTTTCGACTCGGTCGGTGCTTCGCAATCTTCCCACTAAACAGTTAAGGAGAAAAACAATGATAGTAAGGTACATATCAAAAACCCTGCTGGCGATCGCGATCGTCTTTGCCGGGTGGCATTCCGCGAAGGCCCAGGAAACAATCAAGATGGGAGCCCTGGCGACCCTCGAAGGCGCTTTCACCGTTCTCGGAGAAGAAGGCATGCGAGGCGTCGAAATGGCCCTTGAAGAGTTCGGCTACGAAGCGGGCGGCAAGACGATCGAGCTGGTCACCGGTTCGTCCGACGCTTCGCCCGACAGCGCGTTGCGCGCGGCGCGGAAACTGGTCGAACAGGACGGCGTGCCCATACTTGTCGGCCCTTTGTCCGGCTCGGAAGGGCTGGCGCTGAAGGACTACGCAAAAACGCATCCCGACGTGACATTCATCAACGGCTCTTCGGCCGCGCAGGACACAACGCTGCGCGAACCCGCCGAAAACTTCTTCCGTTTCACGGGAGACGGGGCCCAGTGGCTCGCGGGTTTGGGAGAGTACGCCTATAACGAAAAGGGCTACCGGAATCTTGCGGTGCTGGCCGAGGATTACTCCTTTCCCTACACGCAGGTGTTCGGTTTCCTCGAGCCGTTCTGTCGTCTCGGCGGCAAGGCGCCGGCCGACGCCCGTTTCTGGGTGCCCATCGGCAACAACGACTATTCGTCCGTGATTGCCGCGCTGCCCGATGACGTTGACGCCATCTTTGTCGCGCTTGGCGGGGCGGATGCGGTGAAATTCCTGACCCAGTACGGGCAGGCCGGCGGAGAATTGCCTCTCGTCGGGGGAACGATCACCGTCGACCAGAGCGTTCTGGGCTCCAAGGGCCGCATTCGCGACCAGGTCATCGGCACGCCTTCGGCGGGTCCGATTTCGGACACTTGGGACAATCCGGCATGGCGTGAATTCCAGGACGAATACCGCGAGCGCTTCCCGGACGGCTTCCCTTCCCCGTCGCTGTTCGCCCACAGCTACTACATCAGCACCAAGGCGGCGCTGTTGGCGCTGGACGAGGTCAACGGCGATTTGTCCGACGGCGGCAAGGCCTACCGGAGGGCGCTGGCAAACCTCGAGTTTGAAACGCCGACCGGCAAGGTGAGTCTGGACGAAAGACGCAACGCCGTTGCCGATGTGTTTCTCACCGAGGTGACCGTTGACGACGCCGGCAACCTGGCCAACGAGACCGTCAGGGTGATTCCCCAGGTCAATCAGACGCTTGGTCTTCCGTACGAGGAGTTTCTCGCCTACGGACAGGTCAGCCGGGAAAACCCGAGCTGCGAGTAAGCGGCACGGCTTGGAGAGGAAATCACCGTGGTCGGCGCACGAACCGATGCCTTGTCGAAACTGCAGGGCGCGGGTCGATACGCGCTGGAACTGGAAGCGGTCAGCCGCCATTTCGGCGCGCTGGTCGCTCTCGCGGACATCAACCTGACCCTCGAGTCCGGCGAACGGCGCGCCGTGCTGGGCTCGAACGGCGCGGGCAAGACGACGCTGTTCAACGCCATCACCGGTGATTTCCCTCCAACCGCCGGGCGCATCCGCCTGTTTGGCGAAGATGTTACGGAACTGCCGGGCCACGAGCGCATCCGGCGCGGTCTTCGAAGGACTTACCAGATTTCCTTGCTGTTCGACGGGCTCACGGTGATCGACAACGTCTATCTTGCCTGCCGCGGAATCGGCCGGGGCCGGTTTTCGTTGCGGCGGCCGTCGGATGCGGATCCGGCAATGGAGTCGGCGGAAAATCTGGTTTCGGTGGTGCACCTGGACGATGTGCGGGACCAGCCCGTCGCAAACCTCAGCCACGGCCAGCAGCGGCAGCTCGAGATTGCGCTGGCGCTCGCGGGCGCGCCGCGGCTGGTTCTGTTTGACGAGCCGGCAGCCGGCCTCTCCCCGGCGGAGCGCGCCGAACTGATAGAGATACTTCAGTCGATGCCGGAGCATATCGGTTACATCATCATCGAGCACGACATGGATGTTGCACTGCGGGTGGCGCAAAGCGTCACCATGATGCACAACGGCAGGGTGTTTAAAGAGGGAACTCCCGAAGAGATCGAAAACGATCCGGAAGTGCAGCAACTCTACCTTGGTTCCGCCCATGGCTAAAAGAAAACCCGCCCGCCGATCCAACGGACTGCGGATACGCGGACTGCAGGTCTATTACGGCCGGTCGCATGCGCTTCAGGGAGTCGATCTTGAATTGGAAGGGGGAGTCTATGCGGTGGTCGGGCGCAACGGCATGGGCAAAACCACTTTGTGCAACGCGATCATGGGGCTGGTGCCCGTGCGCGGCGGGTCCATTCGTTTTAACGGCGAAGAACTTGCCGGGCTGCCGCCCTACAAGATCGCCGCGGCCGGCATCGGCTACTGCCCCCAGGGCAGGCGTCTCTGGTCGTCGCTGACGGTCGATGAACATTTGCGCCTGATGGACGGCGGCGGTGCCTGGTCGGTGTCCCGCATTTACGGAACATTTCCCCGCCTGGAGGAAAGAAGGCATAACAGCGCCGCCCAGCTTTCCGGCGGCGAGCAGCAGATGCTGGCAATCTCGCGCGCCCTGCTGCAGGATCCGGAACTGCTGATTCTCGACGAACCGACCGAGGGCCTCGCACCCGTGATCGTCGACCAATTGCAGAAGCTGCTGCTGGATTTGGCGGGGGACCCCCAGATGTCCATCCTTCTAATTGAGCAAAACATTTCCGTTGCGACCGCGGTCAGCAAAGACGTTGCCATCATGGTCAACGGCCGAATCGGGCGCGTCATGCCTTCGGAGCAACTGGCCAACGACAGGACCCTGCAGGAACGGTTGCTCGGGGTCGGACGGCACTCGCACGAAGATGTTTCATTCGATGGCGATTCCGATGGCGATTCGTCCGTTGCAGTCGACGGAGCGGCGGTGCGGCCTGCCGAAGCGGCCGGCGCGACGGGCAAAAGAACGGGCGAAGCATTTGACAGGACGGGCAGGGCGGACGAAAGAACGGGCGAAGCGTTCGACGAGACGGGCAGGGCGGACGAAAGAACGGGCGAAGCGTTTGACAGGACGGGCAGGGCG
>JAPOUT010000133.1:0-5002 GCA_026708545.1 Hyphomicrobiales bacterium | reverse complement strand
CGGCCGACAGGACAGGCAAGGCAGACAAGGGGAGGGGTGAAGCGGCCGGCAGGATAGGCAGGGCAGGCAAGGGGAGGGGTGAAGCGGCCGACAGAATAGGCAAGGCAGGCAAGGGGACGGGTGGAACGGAAGCAGTCGGCGGGGCGGGCAAAGGAGTCGGCAAAAGGGCGGGTGAAACGGAAACGGGCGCAACCGCTCTTGAATCCGCAGGAACGGCGGAACCGTCGTCCGTCCGCATCCAATCGCCGCGCTGGACGAGGGAAGCCTGGCAGGAGCGCGGAGAACAGATTAACTCGAAGCAGCCGCTTCGTCCTTTTGATAACAAGCCGGAACCCGTCTACAAAGAAACCCGCGGATTCGGAACGGCGAACGCGGGACAATCCGTCGTCCTTCTTGCCGGAACCTTCGATACCAAGGGCAGGGAGCTTAATTTCATCCGTGATTGCTTGAATGTCGCGGGAGTAAAGGCAACCACGGTCGATTTATCGACCGGCGATGCGATCTCGCGGGCGGACGTTCCTCCGCACATCATCGCGGGATACCATCCCGGCGGTTCGTCGGCGGTTTTCAGCAACGACAGGGGAGCCTCCGTCAAAGCCATGTCGTCTGCCTTTGCGAACTGGATACGGCGCCAAGGGAATGTTGCGGGAATCATATCGGCCGGCGGGTCCGGCGGCACCGCGCTGGCCGCTCCCGCCATGCGCGCCCTGCCCGTGGGGGTGCCCAAAGTGATGATATCGACGGTCGCTTCGGGCGACGTCTCGGAATATGTCGGCCCGTCCGACATATTCATGCTCTATTCGGTGACCGACATCCAGGGCTTGAACAGGATATCGAAAAAAGTGCTTGCGAACGGTGCAAACGCGCTCGCGGGCATGGTCAGGCAGGCACAGCAGGAAGCTTCGGGAGCTATCGGCCCCGCGAATGCGGCCGTCGATAAGCCGGGCCTGGGAATTACCATGTTCGGCGTCACCACGCCCGCCGTGCGGCAAATCGTCGAAGAGATCGAAGACGATTACGATTGTTTGGTCTTTCATGCAACGGGCACCGGCGGACGGTCCATGGAGAAACTCGTCGACGGCAACATGCTCGCCGGCGCCATGGACATAACGACGACGGAAGTCTGCGACATGCTGGTCGGCGGCGTTATGGCGGCCGACGAGGACAGGTTCGGCGCATTCATCCGCACCGGCGCTCCCTGGGTCGGCTCGGTCGGCGCCGTGGACATGGTTAACTTCGGCGCCCGCGACAGCATACCCGGGAAGTTCCGCGACCGGCAGTTCATCGAACACAATCCCCAGGTGACGCTGATGCGAACGACCGTTGACGAAAACAAGCAGGTGGGAAGCTGGATTGCCGGCAAGGTTAACCAGATGAGCGGCCCCGTGCGCCTGTTGCTTCCCGAGGGCGGGGTTTCGGCGCTCGACGCGCCGGGGCAGCCGTTCCATCTGCCCGAAGCCAACCGGGCATTATTCGACGCGATCAGGCAAGGCGTGGAAGAAACCTCCGAACGGCGGGTTGTTCTTCTGCCCTGCCACATTAATGATCCCGAGTTTGCCGCGGCGGCCGTGGCCGCTTTCAGAGAAATAACATATACGGAGGTTAGAAGAAGTGCCTGAATCAAAAAGAGAAATGCTGATGGAGAAATTCCGTGCCATGGCGGCAAGGGGCGAGCCGATTATCGGCGGCGGCGCGGGCACCGGGCTGTCGGCAAAATGCGAGGAAGCCGGCGGCATTGACTTGATCGTCATTTACAACTCGGGCCGCTACCGCATGGCCGGACGCGGATCCCTGTCCGGCCTTCTCGCTTACGGCAACGCCAACCAAATCGTCATGGAAATGGCGCACGAGGTTCTGCCGGTCGTCAAGAACGTGCCGGTGCTCGCGGGCGTCAACGGCACCGACCCGTTCTGCATCTTCGATGATTTCCTGGACAGGGTCCGCGACATCGGTTTTTCCGGGGTGCAGAATTTCCCGACGGTCGGCTTGATAGACGGTTCCTTTCGCGCCAACCTCGAAGAAACCGGAATGTCCTACGCACAGGAAGTGGAGATGATTGCGCTCGCCCGCCGGAAGGATTTGCTGACAACTCCCTATGTCTTCAGCGAAGAGGACGCCCGGGCGATGACGGAAGCGGGCGCGGACATTATCGTCTGCCATCTCGGCTTGACCACGGGCGGCTCCATCGGCGCCGAGACGGCGCTGCAGCTTTCGCAATGTCCTGCCATCGTCGATTCCTGGGCGAAAGCCGCGCGCGAGGTGAATCCGGAGGTGCTCGTGCTAGTGCACGGCGGGCCCGTTGCCATGCCGGACGATGCCCGGTACATACTATCGAACACGGAATGCTGTCACGGCTTCTACGGCGCGTCTTCCATGGAGAGGCTGCCGGCGGAAAGCGCGCTGACCGAACAAACACAAGCCTTCAAGAATATAAAAAAGACGGTATGAAAGGAGAGTAAGCAATATGACCGGAGAAATGGTAGGTTCATTCGTTTTATGGCTGATTGTCGCCATCCTCGTTATCGTGGTCGCGGCGTATCTGCTCCACTGGCTGTATTACCGGTCCAACCGGGAAATGGCGTTTGTCCGGACGGGCTTCGGCGGTGAAAAGGTTGTCATCAACAGCGGCGCCTTCGTTCTGCCGATTATTCACGAAGTCATCCAGGTCAATCTCAACGTGGTCCGCATTCCGGTGTCCAGAATGCGGCAGGACGCGGTTATTTCGCGAGACCGCATGCGCGTTGACGTTGAGGTTGAATTTTTCGTCCGGGTCGTTCAACGGCCCGAGTTTGTCTCCGCGGCGGCGTCCACCCTGGGCAGGCGGACCACCGACCCGGAACAACTGACGGAACTGCTCTCGGGGAAATTCGTGGGTGCGTTGCGGTCGGCCGCATCCGAGATGACGCTCGATGAAATGCATGAAAAACGCGAAGAGATGCAAAAAAGGCTCGAAGAGCGCGCCAAGGCTTCGCTCGCGCAAAACGGACTTGAGCTTGAATCGGTTGCCATCACGGACCTGAACCAGACGGACCTGGAATTTTTCAATCCGACGAACCGGTTCGATGCGGAAGGCATGACCGAACTGATAGAAACCATCGAGACCAGGCGCAAGCTGCGCAACGACATCGAGCAATCCTCGATGGTGGCCATCCGTGCGCGCAACCTTGAAGCCGAAAAAGAGGCGCTCAAGTTGGAGCAGGAAAGCGAAAGTTCGCGGCTCGAGCAGGAGCGTGAAATAGAAGCGATGCGGGCCGAACAAAAAGCGTCCGTGCAAAAATCACGCGTTGCCAGGCAGGCGGAAGCCGACCAGGCCCGAATCGAAACCGAGCACGCCACCAAGGAAAAGGAAATAGAGCGCCGTAGCACGCTGGAAGCGGCGGAAATCGCCGCCCGCGAAGAGGTCGAAAAGAAGCGCATCGCGAACGAACGGGACATACAGGAAGCCCGTATAGAAAAAGAGCGCGAGCTCAGGCGTCTGGAAGTCGAGCGCGAAACCGTCCTTGAACTTGCCGAAATTGAACGGCAGATTCAGATATTGAAGAAACAGGCCGCCGAGCAATCCGCCCGCATCGACAGCGAGGCGGCCAGGGCCAAGGCCGTCAAGGCGGAAGAACAGGTCAACACTTCAAGGGAGCGGGAAATCGCGGAGCGCACGGCTTCCATCGACAAGTTGATAGCCGCGAAGGACGCGGAGGTTAAAACAATCGGGGCCGAAGCCGACAAGGTTGCCGCGGCCATCGAGATCGAGGCGCAAAGGCTGCGCTACGAAGCGGAGAACACGCTCTCGGACAACGCCCGCGCGGGATTGCTGCGCGCCAAGCTTATCGAGCGGCTGGAAGGCATCATTCGCGAGAGTGCGAAGCCGATGGAGCAAATTGACGCAATCAAGATTCTTCACGTCAACGGCATAGGTAATGCGGGCAGCACGGGAAAGTCTTCGCCGACCGACGAGGTTATCGACAGCATTCTTCGATACCGCGCCCAGGCTCCCCTCATCGATGAAATGATGAAGGAAGTCGGCATACAGGACCCGAACGTTTCCAAAAACATGGGCGACATCTTCCGCGCGGCAAAAGACGCCAAGAGTCTGGCCCAGCCGACCGGAGACGGCGGCGGCGCACCTGCGAGCGGGGACGGTTCCGCATCGGCAAGCGACGGCGGTTCCGCGGGCGGCTCCGCAGAGGGGGCAGAGGGGTCGGACGGGTCAAGCGGGACGGGCGGCAAAGGTGCGGCCAAACCGTCCAAGGAGTAAGCCGTGCCGACCGCTTATGCGTCCGTTCTGATTACCGCGTCCGTTGCGCGCGTGTGGGACGCCGTTCGGGATTTTAACGGCCTTCCGTCCTGGCATCCGTTTGTTACGGAGAGCCGGATAGAAGGGGGCGCGCGGGCCGACCAGGTCGGCTGCATACGCGCATTCCGGCTCGAGGACGGCGGGTTCATTCGGGAGAAACTCCTGTCGCTGTCGGACGTGGACCGCTCGCTTACCTATTCGATTCTCGAAAGCCCCATGGATTTGAGCGATTACACGGCCACGCTCGGCCTCATGCCGGTGACCGACATCAACGCGACGTTTGTCGAGTGGCAAGCCGAATTTTCCTGTCCCGCCGAAAAGGAAAAGCCGTTGGTGCGGCAGATCGAGCAAGGCGTGTTTCAGCAGGGACTGGCTTCCCTGAAACAAAGGTTCGGAGGCTGACGTGGCCAAGATATATCAAAGCACGGTTATCGATGCGCCCGTTGCACGCGTTTGGGAGATTTTGCGCGATTTCAACGGCCATCAAGACTGGCATCCGGCGATTGCGCAAAGCCGGATAGAGGACGGCAAGCAGGCGGACCAGATCGGCGCCGTCCGGCAATTCACCCTTGTCGGCGGCGAGAATGTGCGCGAGCAATTGCTCTCGCTTTCCGATGCGGACCACTCTTTCGTTTACACCATCGTCGAGAGCGACCTGCCGATTTCCAACTATCGGGCCGAGGTGAAACTCAAGCCCGTTACCGGGAGCAA
>JAPOUT010000066.1 GCA_026708545.1 Hyphomicrobiales bacterium | reverse complement strand
TTTTATCATCCGGCTTGACGGCAACCTCGGGAGTTTCCTCCTCAGGCTTCTTGACAACATCAATCTCGTCGGCAACATCATCGTCAGTGATAGTGATGACATGATTGTGCGCAGAGTGGAGATACCACCCCGACGGCAAAAATATTCCGCTAAAGTAAAAATTGAGTTCCTTATCTTCAGCATCAACGGAGTTTCCAATCGCTTCAACGGTGAGCGTTGCGCTGGACAGCCCTCTTAGCACCCATCTCTCGCCTTCAAGCCTTCCGTCCGAAACCGACAATCTGTAATCCGTGCCTCTCACCGCATTCCCGCCCGGTATCATCATAATGGCTGCGTCCTCCCATGCGGGTATCGGGCTGTTGCTGGTCACGGTAATGGTTGCAATCCCCCCTTCCTCAGCAATGCTCGCAGAAGACGGGGTGGAGACGGTGACAGTGTTGTCGTTAGCAAGAATGACAACGGTATGCCTTCGCACGCCGAATGTCACTCCGTCGGGAAGATCACCTTCAAGAGCAACCGTAATCGTCTCGTTAAGTTCGGGGACAGTGTCATCCAGAACGGTGAAATCCACATACGCATCCCTCTGACCTTGCGAAAACGTCACCGTGTTCGAGGAGAAAGTGACATCGCTTGCCGAGGCTGTGCCCTCCCTGACCAGCGACAGCGTCAACGGCTGCGGAAGCGGGCTGCTAAGCGCAACTCGCAGAGACTGGGGAGGCGCACCCTCCCACACGGTATACCTGTCCGCCTCCGCAAATCCGACAGTCGCCGTGGTGACATCAGGCTTGTTGACAGTCTCGTCTTCGGTCTCCGTACCGGTTTCATCATCCGGCTTGACGACAACCTCGGGAGTTTCCTCCTCAGGCTCCTTGACAACCTCGGTGTCCTGGTCGTTGGCGGGGATGGTAATAGTATGGGCGCTCTTCGCACCGACAGCCACACCGTCAGGAAGCAACTTACCCCTGAGAGTGAGCGTAACCGTCTCGTCGGATTCAGCGACAGCGTCATCCAAAACTGTAAGGTCCACGGCCGCGGATGTCGTTTCCGCCGGGAATGTCACCGTGCGCGGCAAGACAACGTCGTCCGCCGAGCCGGTGTCGGCAGCACTCTTGTGCAACGATAACGTTACTTCCTGCGGCAAAGGCCTACTAAGAGCGAGTATTAGACGCACGGTCTCACCCTCGAGCGCCACCACCGGATTTGATGCCGCAAATTCGACAGTCGCCGTGGTGACATCAGGCTTGTTGGCGGTCTTGTCTTCGGTATCCGTGCCGGTTTCATCACCGGCGTCATCATCCGGCTTGACGGCGGCCTCGGGAGTTTCCTCTTCAGGCTTTTTGACAACATCAATCCCACCGGCAATATCATCGTCAATGATTGTGACGGTGTGGGTACTCTTCGCGCCGACAGTCACACCGTCAGGAAGCAACTTGCCTCTGAGAGTGAACGTAATCGTCTCGTCCGCTCCATCCACGTCATTGTCGATGCTCGTCAACGTCAAAGCCGCGCTCGTAGTGTTCGCCGGTATCGTTATTGTTCCGGATGAAATCACGTAATCCGTCCCCTGCACCGCCGTCCCGCTCGTGGCAACGACAGCCAAAGTCACCGGTTGCGAAAGAGGTTTGCTGATTTCGACTTCCACCAAGTGCGATTCACCGCCACCCTCGATCATTGACGAAGCCGACGCTGCAAATCCGATAGTCGCCTTGACAGCTTCGGGTTTGGGAAATTCAGTCGTCCTTTCGTCAGGCTTGTTAACAATCTTATCTCCGGCGGCCTCGTCCCCGGGCTTGGCGACAGGATCATTGACCTCGGTAACCTTCGGCGCAGGCGCCGAGCCACCGCCGCCTCCTCCACCGCCACCCATCGCAAGTGCCGGTGTCGACAACGCGACCATCGAGCCCAACACAACGGCCAGAGCCATCCCCGCTAGAAAAGGAGAGCGACGAACAACTCCCGGCCCGCGCCCACAAAGACGTCCGCCTTGCAGTGGAAAAATCGCAAACGGGTTCCTTGTCTCGTGATTCATGTTTCTCATCTTTCTGTTTCCTTTCCTACTTTACGATGGACGCCCGCCGCGGAGGCGGACCGTTTTGCCTAATGGTAGAGATACCCCCCCCCCCCCCGTCAAGCAAATTAAGGAAAAATTTCAAAATTTTTCCTCATTTATTGTTCGCAAGCAAAAACAATCCCTCAAAACCCCGTGATACGCGCCGAATTTACGCAAATAACACAGATCGAAAAAAGCGAATCGAATCGCCTTTTTAACAACCCATAAGGGATTCTCTCCCGGCAGCAGGCGCCCGCACTCCCAAAAATTGCCAAAAAAGTGTCACCGGAGAATCAGCCCGTCACTATCCCCCAAGACCATCACGCCGTCCTCTTTTCCCAGCAGCACGACACTCGCCAGCCTCAAAAACAATCCATGGCCCATCACGCCGGCAATATTGTCCAAACGAATCGATAAGGACTCGGGGTCGGGAATATTTCCAAACGCGCAATCGCAAATCCAATGTCCGGCGTCACTGACAAAAACTTTTCCTTTGCCGTCGCGGCGCAAGGCAATATCGCCGACGCAACCAACTCTCGCGGCCTCTTTGCGAATACGCTTAAGCGTTCCGGCAAAGCCGAAAGGCGCAACCTCCACCGGCAGGGGAAATTTTCCCAGTTCGTCGACCAGTTTTTCTCCTTCCGCAATCACGATGAATTTGTACGTCGAGAACGCCAAAACCTTCTCGTGCAACAACGCGCCGCCCCCGCCCTTGATCAAACGCATCCGAATGTCCACCTCGTCGGCGCCGTCCACAAGCACGTCCAGCGGAAACAAGTCCTCCGACGATTCTTCCAACGGCACGCCCGCTTCGCGTGCGACTGCTTCGCTCTGCGTGCATGCGGCAATCGCGCGCACCGAAAACCCGCGGCGAACCTTTTCTCCCAGCAGGCGGATAAACTCGTTGACCGTCGAACCGCACCCCAAACCCAAACGGCATCCTTTCCGAATGCTCTCCAGCGCCGCCTCCGCGGCGGCCTGTTTGCGCTCGAGTTTGGAGCTCACTGCGGACCGATCCCGCCCATCAGCATGTATTTCACTTCGAGGTATTCCTCCACGCCCCACTTGCCGCCCTCGCGTCCGACGCCCGACTGCTTCACGCCGCCGAAGGGAACCGTCTCGCTCGATATGATTCCCTCGTTAATTCCGACCATCCCGCACTCGAGCGCCTCGGCGACGCGCCAGCAGCGCGCAATGTCGCGGCTGTAAAAATATCCCGCCAGCCCGTGCGGCGTGTCGTTGGCAAGCGCAACGGCCTCCGCCTCTTCATCGAAGCGCACCACCGCCGCGACGGGTCCGAAAATCTCTTCATGCATGATGTCCATCTCCGGCGTGACGTTCTCGAGCACGCCGGGCGTGTAAAAGGTTCCGCCGAGCGAATGCCGTCCGCCGCCGGTGGCCATGCTTGCCCCCTTGCCGACGGCATCATTGACGAGCCGTTCAACCTTCTCGACGGCGGCATCGTTAATGAGGGGCCCCTGCGTGACTCCTTCCTCCATGCCGTTGCCGACCTTGAGAGCCTCGACCGCGCGGCAGAGTTTCCCGACGAATTCGTCCGCGACCTTGTTATCGACCAAAATCCGGTTGGCGCAGATGCAGGTCTGTCCGGAGTTGCGGAACTTCGAAGCCATCGCGCCCGCAACGGCTTTGTCGATATCGGCGTCATCGAAAACGATGAACGGCGCGTTGCCGCCCAGCTCGAGCGAGAGTTTCTTCACCGTCGGGGCGCACTGCGCCATCAGCTTTCTTCCCACCGCCGTCGAGCCGGTGAACGTCAGCAGGCGAACATCGGGATTCGAAGTCATCTCCGCGCCGATTTCGCCCGCATCGCCCGTGACGAAATTGACGACGCCCGCGGGGATGCCGGCTTTTTCGGCCAGCACGCCCAGCGCCAGCGCAGAAAACGGGGTCTGCGGCGCGGGCTTGCAGACCATCGTGCAGCCCGCGGCCAGCGCCGGCGCCAGCTTGCGCGTGATCATCGCCGAGGGAAAATTCCACGGCGTTATCGAGGCGGCCACGCCGACCGGCTCGCGCGAGACGACGACGCGCTTGTCCGCGCCCGGCGCGGGGATGATTTCGCCGTGCACGCGTTTCGCCTCTTCGGCGCTGAACTCGAGGAAGGCCGCGCTGTATGCAATTTCGCCTCGCGACTCCGCGAGCGGCTTGCCCTGCTCGCGCGTGAGAATGACGGCGAGATCTTCTTGAT
The DNA here is from genome assembly GCA_026708545.1 of Hyphomicrobiales bacterium. Classification (GTDB taxonomy): domain Bacteria; phylum Pseudomonadota; class Alphaproteobacteria; order JAPOUT01; family JAPOUT01; genus JAPOUT01. The sequence goes on along the minus strand of JAPOUT010000066.1, from coordinate 7,660 downwards.
GCGCGCGCATCATATCAAACCAGTTGCGCAAGAGCGCGGCGCGTTCTTTCACCGACCTCGCGCGCCATGCCGGAAACGCGCGGCTCGCGGCGGCAATAGCGGCCTGCGTCTCCTCCTTTCCAAGATTGGGAACATGCCCTATGCTCTCCCCTGTTGCCGGGTCGGTGATTTCGACCTGCGGCGCATTGTCGCCAATCCATTGTCCGTCAATGAAGCACCGGTTGCGAAGAAGTTCGGGGGCTTGGATATCCATTGGCATAGAATAGGGTTTCTCATGGTCGTATCCAAGCAAAAAACTTCAACGCCGACGGGGGTGTGTCTGTTCGACCTGGACGGCACGCTGGCGAGCACAAGCAAGGATTTGTGCAGCGCCCTCAATCGAATGCTTCAAAGGCGGGGCATGAACGGGGTCGATGAAAGCGACCGGGCCTTGTGCGCGGCGATATCGAAGGGCGGACGGGCGATGATCGCGCACGGCTTCGGCATCCCCCCGGCCCAGGAAGGCGAAAGCGAAGAGATGGACGCGCTCTTCGAAGAATTCATGTCGGTCTACGAGGAGGGTTTATGCGTTCACACCCATTTGTTCGACGGCCTTCTCGAGCAATTGGAAGATTTGCGCGATAGAAACATCGCGCTCGGCGTGGTGACCAACAAGCGCGAGGCGCCTGCACGGCGTTTGTTGGAAGAACTCAATGTGATGGATTTTTTTCCGGTGCTGATCGGCGGCGACAGCCTGGCGGAGAGAAAGCCCCACCCCCTGCCGATGCTCCATGCCATCGAAACGCTGGGAGGCGCGCCCGCGGCTTCGGTGATGGTGGGAGATTCGGGCACGGACACCAGGGGCGCGCAAAACGCCGGCATCAAATCGGTGGTGGTCACATTCGGCTACAGCGATGTTCCGGTGGAAACCCTCGGCGCGGATGTTATATTGGACGACTACCGGAACCTGTCCGGCGCGCTGGAGCGCCTGAACATTTTCGAGGGGGATTATATACCCTCCGACTCGGCGACCGATTCAGGCTGATTCCCCTGCAATATCCCTTCATCGCCGAATCAATCCCACGGTTGCCATACCCTTCCTGCCGGCAGCACCGTATTTCATATTCCCCTTACAAGAGCCGGCAAGATACGGAAATCACGATACCGTATTTGCACCAGGCATGTAATCAAAAATTCCGTTTAACATTATCCTCCCAAGATTGAACGAACAATCGTCCCAATTCCCCACAAGACGATGCACCATATAAACACATTCCAATGGCGAAAAACGAAGCAATAAGAGGTATTTTAGAACAAAAAGATTTCCACCAATTTACAAAATCCATACCCTATCGCCATTGATATTACTGCAATTATCTTCGTTATCGGTTCCATGTTATCCTCCTTATCTTCCTTAATGTGGGTGTCCGCCCATGTTATTTCATGTTATTCGAAATTCCGTCTAGAGTGAAACAGCCCCAGAAACTCGGAACAACACCACAAATTCCTCATACATTCCGCTTCGTTTCCTTTCGTTATATGGCGATGGTAACAACCAAAGTAACATCTGCCTTGCGAATCGCCCTAGCACAGGATGGGCGAATCAGTAAAATCAGGCGAATTTTCAGCGATTATGGACGAATCAAACGGATCAGGGTTTGTGACATAAAGTATATTACCCCCCTAATTATGGGGTCCCTTTCAAAGATGCCGCCAATTTCATTTATTATCTGATTCGTCCTCAAAAGTTGTATAATCCCCCTCAAGGAGGTGTGAGCAGGGGCGTGAGCGGGAGCATCAACGGCGGGCAAGTGATGGAACAGGCAACCGAACAAACAAGAAGACAAATGCGAATCACCGTTAACGGAGAAGAACGCAAGGTCACGTCCGATACCACCGTTGCGCAATTGCTCGAGCGACTCGAGATTGTCGGCGGGCGCATCGCCGTCGAGCGCAACCTCGAGATTGTGCCGCGCTCAAATTTTGATGCACTGCACCTGCGCGAAGGCGACAAGCTCGAAATCGTTCACTTCGTCGGCGGCGGTTGAGAATTGCGCGGGCGGGAATTCGGGACAATCCCCCGGATTGCCGAGACTTGTCCTTGAACTGACCCGGGTATGATTCGCCGTTGCCTATAAAGACGATTAACCCTTCCCCGCCGGCAACCCCATGTTGCCCTTACAAGCCCCGCCATTGCCGTCCGTCACACCCCCTTGCTTTCGAGGCTGCCGGGCCGTTTGACGACCCGGACGAGGTTACGACGCCTTCTATGCCGCTTGGGAATTTACGGGCCGCTTCGAGCAATCAAAAGTTTCTTGGCGGATTGGGCGAGTCACCCTATATTCGAAGGGTAAGGGACAACGAAGATAACGAGGGAATGACAGTCTCACGTCGTTTTAGGCGGTTTCTAGCTGCTTCCAGAACTTGCCGAGGGGTTCGTTTCTTCATAGCCATATCTGTATTTATGATTTATTAACTATCCCTTTAAACATACCTATGATGCTATTGATTAATCTATTAAAAATTTTCACGCCGATCATATCGCTGAGCACATACAATCCCGCAACCAATACACCACCAATTAGCAACGTTTCTTGCCATTTTACTTCTGGTATAATGGCAATCCCCGTGACGATAATAACCACGATTACAAGCGCAACTAGAAAAAATGTATGTGCTTGTTTGCTTCTCTCGTCTTGTAAAGTTTCATAACCCTCATTAGCAGCCGGTCTACCTTCTGCAGTATCTAAAGGATACGATATATTCTTGTCATCTTTTTTTGGTGACGTAGACATAGTGCTCTTGCTCAATCAAATCATTTGATATTGGAAGCCCACGCTCACCACCGTTGTATATTTTTTTCCATGCACCCTTGTCTGAGTGGGTGAAACCTACAAGTTTTGCAGAACTTATACCCTCTATCATTCTGATAGTTTTTTCCAATGATTTATATTCAGGTTGGTCTTTATTTACGCCCGACATAATTGGAAATATGTTAGGGATGTCTCTACGCCCATAAAACCTGCAATAATGATACAAAATTGGTTCGACAGGTCCGTACATCCAAGCTTCGAATGTTTCGTTTATTAAAGGCACCCCTTCATTCGTCCCAAGATGATACATGTGGGCAATATACAACGCCTTCTGCAATCTCAAATTCGACATCTTCCAACCCGATAATTCGCAGAGGGTTTTACCTGCATTGATTGATGATACTGGCATTGCCTCGTTCTCCTAATCGACAATTGAATTATTTGTCGAGTATGGTATTCTGCCATTGGTTTGTCAAGGGCTGATTCATTCTGTGCTCGGATTCCTTCGTTGTATCCTTTTTACTGCCTCGTCCCGCCAAAAGCACCTGTGACCGTTCTGGTATTAAATGACCCACGAACTTCGGTGTGCCCTGTGCCATAGAACTGTCCGCTGACTTCCTCTTTATTAGCAGATGATGTAAAACTGGGCACCCGCAAAAACCCGGCTCTATCGGGCTAATTTCCATCAATTCCAATTTTGGCGATTAACCCTTCCTCGCCGGCAACCCCATGTTGCCCTTACAAGCCCCGCCATTGCCGTCCATCACACCCCCTGCTTTCGAGGCTGCCGGGCCGTTTGACGATCCAGACGAGGTTACGACGCCTTCTATGCCGCTTAGAGATTTACGGGCCGCTTCGAGCATCCGCTTGACAGCACCCGATTCGTTCCTATTTTCTAGCATGTTGCAGGAAGGTAATTCATCCGGGTTTTTCAGGGATGGCCGAATGGCCTGACGCGCATGCTTGGAAGGCATGTGGCGGGCAACCTCTTGAGGGTTCGAACCCCTCTCCCGCCGCCATTTTCCGAAAAACGTTTATATTCGGCATTAAGTCGTTGATCTGCTTTCTCACAATTAGGCACCCGCAAAAACCTTAATTCTGGAACAGATACCACCCTATAATCCCACGGTAATCACGGAAAATTATTTCTCGTCCACGCGCATTTCCAAGGTTTTTGCGGGTGCCCGATTGATGCGTTCATCTATGTCGGACTTGTGGCACATGATTCACCTACTTTGCACCTACGAATTCCAAGAGCGGCTCATAGTCCCCGCCGTCAGCTGCACGCAGTGCCGTGATATAAGCGTTACGGCGTTTATTATCGGTCTGAATATTAAAGCCGTGCGCCCATTCAATCGGGGCGTGGCCGAAGTGACGTTCCAAATAGAGGTCTGTCGCTATACGTGCATGACGGCCGTTACCGTTGGGAAACGGATGTATTTGCACCATGCGGTGATGAAAACGCGCGGCGGCTTCAAGCGGTGGATAGGTATTCTGCTCGACCCAGTAGCGCGCATCGTCCACCAGCATGCGCAATTTCGTGCTGATGTGAAATGGATCAACGCCGATATTCTTTTCCGTTTGGCGATAGGTTCCCGCCCAATCCCAAACATCTCCAAACATTCGTTTGTGGAGTATGCGCAAAAACTCATCACTCAAAATATCACGCTGACGGCTTCTTGAAATCCATTGCAGGCAAACTTGAATATTGGCTTGCTCAAGTTCATTCAACTCATCCCTCGTAGTGATATGTTTGTGCTTAAGGCCCTCGAGCTCATCGGGATCAAGGGGCGTCGCTCCCCTTGGTTCATCGTGGATCATTTATCTTCCCAAAAATCGAAGGGCATATCACGTATCAGATCATCGCGCGAACGGGTAATTTCCTTTTTGATTTTGTTTGGTGGAAGTGATTGGCTTTCCAGTGCCATATGTCCGCTGGCACGACACACAATCTTGGTTGCCTTGCGCTCAGCCTGCTCGGCGACCACATCTTTGATACGGCCTTTAGGCACAATGGCATAAACAAACCGGCAGCCGAGCGCTTCGGCGGTATTTTGCATTTGCTTGAGCGTTATATTGCCGGTTAGTTCGTTTTTCTCTTTTTGCAAAACTGCTGCTCGTGTCACTCCTAAACGGCGGGCAAGTTGTGCGCCGGACATGCCCAAAGCCTTGCGTACGGTAACAATCCAGCCTTCTGATGGTGTCCGAATATTGGAAATCCTGGATGCCGCACGGTCCACGATCGTGCGGTATTGTTCTCTTACCGTTTTTTGAACGCTCATTGTATATCAATACCTTAACATCTGTATCTTGATTGTTAATGTATAATTATACCAAGAAAGCATACTTGTCAATCTATGAATTGACAAGAGCGGCACTGATTCGGACATATTCATACCGGTCGGGACGCCCGATTCGCTCCTGTTTTTAGCACATTTTTTTGCAAAACTGCTGCTCGTGTCACTCTCTAAACGGCAGGCAAGTTGTGCGCCGGACATGCCCAAAACCTTGCGTACGGTAACAATCCAGCCTTCTGATGGTGTCCGAACATTGGAAATCCCGGATGCCGCGCGGTCTACGGTCGTGCGGTATTGTTCCCTTATCGTTTTTTGAACGCTCATTGTATATCAATACCTTAATATCTGCATCCTGGTTGTTAATGTATAACTATACGAATAAAGCATACTTGTCAATCTATGAATTGACAAGAGCGGCACTGATTCGGACATATTCATACCGGCCGGGACGTCCGATTCGCTCCTGTTTTTAGTGCGCTGCGCAACGGGCATCGCGCCCGGGTCGTGAATTACTCATCCTGTCGCTCCTTGTTCGAAAAACAAGGGCACCCGCAAAAACCCGGCTCTATCGGGCTAATTTCCATCAATTCCAATCTTAAGGAAGTTTTTTCTAACGGATTTATTACATCCGTATAAAACGGGGTGGTTTTTACCCTGTTTCAGGGAGGGTTATTTCGGTTTGAGGTGGTTTTTTGCCGGTGAGCCGTATCGAATCACCCGCAGGCCGCTTCGGGAACAATCCCGGAATTTCCGTCCAGCCAGGCGGGCAGGTCCGCAACGCTCTCCAGAACATCGTCCGCCCCTGCTTCGACCAGGTCCCCGCGCCTGCTCGATCCCGTCAAAACGCCCAGCACCGCGGCCGCTCCCGCGTTGCGCCCCATCCCCAAATCATGCGGATTGTCGCCGATTACGACAATGCGCCCGGGGGCCACGCCGACCGCCTTGCAAAACGCCAGCGCCATCCCGCCGCCCGGCTTCGACCCGTGTCCGCAGTCATAGCCGGTTAGAAAATCGAAATACTCCCGCAGGGAGAAGCGCGCCAGCACGTTCTCCGTCGCCTGCAGGCTGTCGTGCGTCGCTATCCCCAGCGACAGCGACCGCGAACGCAGCGTCTCCAGGAGGGATTTCAAATCCGCCGCCGGAACCGCGCTCGCCACCGGCTCCGTTGAAAACACCCTTTCCATGTGCGGCAGCAACGCCCCGGCGTCGCGGCCGAGCTGCCTTGCCCAGACCTGCGCCAGCTCGCGCGTGTCTCCCGCGGACAGAATGCTGTTCGAACGGTAAAATCCTCCCTCGACGTCATATCCGCCGGCCTCGAGCAGCGAGCGCGCGCCGGCTTCGTCGCCTTCGCACAAGTCGTGCGCCAGGTCGCGGAACACCCCGTGCCACGTCGCATGGTAATCAAACAACGTTCCGTCCTTGTCGAACAAAACCCCTTCGATCATGAACGCGCGCGCAAATCCGGCGGCAGCGCTTCCTTGGCGAAAGCCTTGACCGCCTCGTCCAGCGCCAGGGATTGCTGCTCTTTGGAGCCGAGCCGCCGGAGAGAGACCCCGCGCGATTCCGCTTCCTTGTCGCCCACCACCAGGAGGGCGGGAACCTTCGCATGCGAGTGCTCGCGCACCTTGTAATTGATCTTCTCGTTTCGAACATCGGTCTTGACGCGCAGGCCCGCATCGCGCAAGACGCCCGCAACCTCTTCGGCATACGCATCGGCGCGGTTGGTTATCGTCGCAACGACCAGCTGCACCGGCGCGAGCCAGAAAGGAAACCTGCCTTCGTAATGCTCGATGAGAATGCCGGTGAAACGCTCCATCGAGCCCAAAATCGCGCGGTGCAGCATCACCGGAACATGGCGCGCGCCGTCCTCGCCGATGTAGGTCGCGCCCAGCACCTTCGGCAGGTTGAAATCGACCTGGAAAGTTCCGCACTGCCACGAGCGTCCGATGGCGTCGCGCAGATTGAACTCCAGTTTCGGCCCGTAAAACGCGCCCTCGCCCGGATTCGAATCATACGGCAGGCCGGTCGCCTGCACGGCCTGCTCGAGGGCCTTCTCGGCGTGGTCCCAAAGCGCGTCTTCGCCGATTCGCTGCTCGGGCCTGTCGGCATACAGAATGTGGAGATCCTTGAAGCCCAACTCGGCGTAGACTTCCTCGAGCAACGCGCAGAAACGTTTCGTCTCCGCGTTAATCTGCTCCTCGGTGCAAAAGATGTGCGCGTCGTCCTGGACGAATCCGCGCACGCGCATCAATCCGTGCAGCGCGCCCGAGGGCTCGTAGCGGTGGCATGCCCCGAATTCCGCCATGCGCAGGGGAAGGTCGCGGTAGCTCGTCGTTCCCTGGTTGAAGAGCTGCACATGGCAGGGGCAGTTCATGGGTTTCAGCGCAAGGTGGCGTTCCTCCGATTCGGTCACGTACATATGCTCGCGGAACTTGTCCCAGTGCCCCGAACTCTCCCAAAGCTTGCGGTCGACCAGTTGGGGGGTTTTCACCTCGAAATAGCCGCCACGAGCCAATTTGCGGCGCATGTATGATTCGAGCTCGCGATACAGCGTCCAGCCGTCGCGGTGCC
>JAPOUT010000064.1 GCA_026708545.1 Hyphomicrobiales bacterium | reverse complement strand
GGGGAATGACCTTTACGCACCGTCCGTTCTCATCCAGTTCCCCGTCCTCGCACACTTCTGTCGGGGGAATGACCTTTACGCACCGCCCGCTCTCATCCAAATCCCCGTCCTCGCACACCTCTGTCGGGGGAATGACTTTTATACATTCCAACACACCGTTTATTGTTTCCTCTCTTGTGCCAGGCGGGCATACATCAGTCCCAGTAGGAGTTATAGGTTTTAGTTCAAATTTTCTTTCTTCATAAACAATTCTTGTTTCTCTCTCGACGGGTTCATTTATGTCAATTCGACCAATAGACTTGTTTTGTGACGCTCCCACAAAATCAGGAATGCTATAACGAAAACCCAACCCGGCACTCCATTCAGATCCTACAGAATCATGGTCTTCATATTCGGCTTCTAAAAATACACCGGGCGCTATTTCATAACTAGCCTCTATACCATAAGAATTATCCCACCCGGTTCTATTTTTCCACAAACCCGCTTTACCTGTTAAATACAACTCGTCTATAGCAACTCCTACGTTTGCTTCCACGCCTTTTTGGGCTCTTTCCTCGTATCCTTCTCTCCCTTTACGCCATGACGTCAAAGGATGATAATAGTTTACAGACGCATGCATAATTTCGCTTTGAAGGTCGGCACCTGCGTTTATTCGTCTGTGCCCTCTTTTGAAATCATAGTCGTAAAACACAAAACCGCTTGCTATCATATCCTCGTTCAAAACAGTTCTATACACCAATCCCAAGCCGGCATCTTGTCTCTTTTGTCCTGCCACACCTTCCCATAAAATCAGTTCAGGTTGTAAGAAAAAGGCATTTTTATCATCGTTCCATACCGGTAAAACCCCAATTAAGGATCCTTGTATTCCCAAACTTTCGCCATAAGTCCACCTTAATGTAGAATCCAATCTAGGCCTATATTTGGATTTTTTCTCTTTGTGCCGTTCGGGTGAACTTGTAAAGTTGGCGGAGTCGAGAGTTTTTATTGCAACTTCCTTAACATCTTCCACCACATTCTCAGTAATTTTTTCGGCAGTTTCGTAGACTTTCTTTGCCAAAGGTATTATGTCTTCTTGTATATTTTTTATATCTTTTCGAATAATATCAAATGCTTCTCTTGGCGTAAAAATTATATCTACTTTGACTAGGGGTGCCGCCGCTAAAAGAAGCCCTAAGAGCAAGATGACAAACACCCTCCTCCTATACCTTAATACCAAAGGTATAGTAAACTTTCGTTTCTTTATTATTTTCTTATAATTTCTCATAAGAAATTACGAAAATACTTTATAAACGATCAGAGATTACTATAGTCATCCAAACAATAGCAGAGACAATTCCAATCCCTATAATTGTTTCAAAAATGACAAATCGAGTGAGCCACTTGTCAGAAATTATAGAATTCTCCTCCTGAAGAATGTCTACAACCCTGTCTGCAATCTTCCTAACCAATCTCCTTTCTTGAGATTTAGACATAGAAAAATCGGAATTGTAGGTTCTAGGTTGTGTGGCTTCTCTTAATACCCGTCTTATTTGGTCATCATTCATTATTTTTCACTCTACGATACCCTCCACAGCCACGCGCGAGTGTACAACTGATTCGGATTGGGAGTCAATGATTAGGTGATAATTTTGCCGTTAATTCAGGTGTTTTTGAATTCAGGCAAACAGCCTATATCCGTCGACTATCGCCGAATTTGAGCAATTTTGGCAAGCAGTTCTCTCGTCCGTCGTTTCCTCTTTCGTGCTCTTTTTAAACTGACATCGGGATGAGCGCCGGGCGACATTAAAACTTGTACCGCCAACCCTTCCTACTACATTATCGGGACTGATTCGGGACTTTCGCTGCTTTCACTTTATCCCAAGTTCTGTTCCGAATTAGATCTGTCTGTCAATGGATATTGTGGGCAACGGCAACGGTGACAATTATAAGAAAACCGCGATAAATGGCGCTTTTTTGTGATCTGTGCGCGACAGTGATAAGGGTGATGGCGTCCCGGAGAGGATTCGAACCTCTGACCTACTGCTTAGGAGGCAGTCGCTCTATCCAGCTGAGCTACCGGGACATTTGGGATTGATAACAAGATATGATTTAATCACAGAGATGGCAAAACAGATTTTGTTGATAGCGCACGCGCCCTCAAACAACACGCAACGTTTGCGCAATGCCGTGCTTGAGGGTGCCTGCAACGATGATGTCGATGGTGTCAATGTTGCCACATTTACGCCCTTTGAGGCAAACGCCGAAGATGTCATGCGTGCGGATGCGCTTATCCTGGGCACCACGGAGAACCTGGGTTATATGTCGGGAGCGCTCAAAGACTTCTTTGATCGCGTTTATTATCCTTGTCTTGAACAAACGCAGGGGCTCCCGTACGCGCTTTACGTTCGGGCCGGTCATGACGGAACGGGAACTTGCCGTGCCGTTGCATCCATCACTACGGGATTGCGCTGGCGTGCACTCGCCGAGCCTCTCGTGTGCAGGGGAGAGTGGCGGGAAAACTTCGTGGATGAATGCAGGGAGTTGGGATTGACTGTTGCCGCCGGAGTCGAGGCCGGAATCTTCTAGGAGTGTATCGGGCGGCCCTCAACCGCCAGCGCCGCTTCCTTGATTGCTTCGCTCAACGTCGGGTGCGCATGGCACGAACGAGCGACATCCTCCGCGCTTGCGCTGAACTCCATTGCAACAACCGCCTCGCCGATCATGTTGCCTGCGTCCGCACCGAGAACATGCACTCCCAAAATCGCATCCGTTCCGGCATCCGCCAGCACTTTCACGAAGCCCTCGGTCGTGTTGTTCACCTTCGCGCGCCCGTTCGCGGCGAACGGAAATTTTCCGGCACGATACTCCACACCGGCCTCGCGCAACTGCTCCTCGTTGCGTCCGACCGAAGCCGCTTCGGGAGCGGTGTAGACGACGCCCGGGATGAGGTCGTAGTTGACGTGGGGTTTTTGTCCCGTCAGCATCTCCGCCAGCGCGACGCCTTCCTCTTCGGCTTTGTGTGCGAGCATCGGCCCCGCGATCACGTCGCCGATGGCGTAAATCCCCGAAACGTTGGTTGCAAACCCTTCGTCAACGCGAACACGCCCGCGCTCGTCCAACGCTACGCCGATGACATCAAGTCCCAGGCCTTCCGTATATGCAACGCGTCCAATCGATATCAGCGCGACGTCCGCGGTGATGGCCTCCGTCTCGCCGCCGGCGGCAGGCGCAACCATTACATCCAGGCGGTCTTCGCGTTCTATGATGCCCTCAACTTTCATTCCCAGGCGGAATTCCATGCCTTGGCGCTTGAGGATGCGCTGAAACTGCTTCGATAGCTCGCCATCCATTCCCGGCGTAATCCGGTCAAGGAATTCAACGACTGTGACTTTCGATCCCAGCCGCCGCCAAACCGAACCCAACTCCAAGCCGATGTATCCACCGCCTACAACCAGCAGGTGCTCCGGAACCTCCTCCAGCTCCAACGCTCCCGTTGAAGAAACCACGCGCTTTTCATCAATGGTGACACCGGGCAGGGGTGCAACATCCGAACCCGTCGCTATCACAATATTGCGTGCCTGAAGAGTCCGCGTGCCGCCGCCCACAAGCGCGATCTCGACGCTGTCGGGAGCGGTAATGCGGGCTTCGCCGTAAACTTCTTCAATGCCGTTCTTTTTAAAGAGAAACGAAATTCCCTTAACATTGCCGTCAATGCCGTTTTGCTTGAACGACATCATTGCTCCGAGGTCAAGGCTCGGCGATTTGATGCCGATTCCCATGTCGCCGAGATGCTCCAGGCCTTCGTAATGTTCGGAAGCGTGCAACAGGGCCTTCGACGGGATGCATCCGACATTCAGGCATGTGCCTCCCGCGACGCCGCGCTTGTCAATGCAGGCAACCTTCATTCCCAGTTGCGCCGCCCGTATTGCGCAAACATAACCTCCGGGGCCCGCGCCGATGACAATTAAATCCAGCATGGTCAGATATCCAGCAGCAAACGCCGCGGGTCCTCGATATTTTCTTTGACGCGCACCAGGAACGTCACCGCCTCGCGTCCGTCGACGATGCGGTGGTCGTAACTCAACGCCAAATACATCATCGGACGAATGACAATTTCGCCATTGCGGGCAACCGGCCGCTGTTGTATGGAATGCATGCCCAGGATGCCCGATTGCGGCATGTTCAAAATCGGCGTCGATAGCATTGATCCATACAAGCCGCCGTTCGTTATCGTGAACGTGCCTTCTTGCAACTCGGTAATTTGCAGCGAACCTTCACGCGCACGCTTGGCAAGAGTGCCTATGGACGATTCTATCTGCGCCAGCGACATTTCCTGGGCTTCCCGCAACACGGGCGTCACCAATCCCGAGTCGGTCGCGACAGCAACGGAGATGTTGTAATAGTCGCGGTAGACAATGTCGTCGCCGTCGATTTTCGCATTCAGCGCGGGGATGTCGCGCAACGCCGCTATTGCGGCACGCACAAAAAATCCCATAAAGCCCAGGCGGACGCCGTAGCGTTCCTGAAAACGCTCCTGGTATTCCTTGCGCAAGGCGATCACCGCGCTCATATCCGCTTCATTGAAGGTGGTAAGCGATGCCGCCGTGTTTTGTGCATCTTTGAGGCGGCGCGCAATTACCTTGCGCAATTTCGTCATTGCAACACGTTCCTCCCTCGCGCCGGCGGGTTGCGGGGCAGGGGGGGGCGATGCGGGCGCGGGAGCGGCCGGGGACGTCGAGGGAGTCGGAGGGGTCGGGGAAGTTTTCGGCTGCGATATCGTCGCAAGAACATCCCCTTTTGTTACGCGTCCGTCTTTTCCTGTTCCGGCAATGGTGGCCGGGTCGATTTGATTTTCCCTTGCCAGCTTTCCGGCGGCAGGCGAAGGCGGCCTGTTCTCGTCCGCAGTCGGCGGGGGGACAGGGGCAGGCGAGGGAGGAGGGGACTTTGGCGCCGCCGGCGCGTCTTTTTCGGCGGGTTTCGTTTTTGCCGGTGCCGCCGCCGCTCCGCTCTCATCGATATACCCGAGAATTGCGTCCGCGTTCACGCTCGAATCCGCTTTTGCCACAATCTCCGACAGCACCCCGGAAACCGGTGCGGTCACTTCCATGTTCGCTTTGTCCGTCTCCAACTCGAGGACGGGGTCGTCGGGATCATCCGCTTTCACCGCATCTCCCGGTTTCTTAAACCACTGGATTACGGTGACCTCGCTTATCGACTCGGACAGCGTAGGAACTTTTATCGGCGTTTTCATTTCGTCATTCCTTTCATTAAAAACTCATTCACCAAGCGCTTCGCTCAACAATACACGCAACTGCGCTACATGCTCGCTCGCCAGCCCCGCGGCCGTTGATGCCGATGCGGAGCGGCCGACATAACGCGCGCGGCGCGAACGCGATTCTGTCGAGCGCAAAACCTCCTCAATGTGCGGCTCTATGAAACTCCACGCCCCCATGTTTTTCGGCTCTTCCTGGCACCAGACGATTTCGGCGCCGGGAAAGCGCGCAAGTTCCTCCTGCAGCGCGTTCTCGGGAACCGGATACAGTTGTTCAACGCGCAAAAGGTAGACGTCGTCAATGCCCTGCTTCTCGCGTTCTTCATAGAGGTCGTAATAAATCTTGCCGGTGCACAAAATCACCCGGCGAATCTTGCCGTCGTCCGCCAGGCGAATCTTTTCATCCGGCAGGGACTGGGCATCGTCCCATAACAGCCGGTGAAACGACGAACCCGTTCCCAGTTCCTCCAAACGGGAAACGCAGCGCTTGTGTCGCAACAGGGATTTCGGGGTCATCAATATCAGCGGCTTGCGGAAGTTGCGGTGCATCTGGCGGCGAAGTATGTGGAAGTAGTTCATCGGCGACGAGCAATTCGCAACCTGCAAATTATCCTCCGCGCACAGCTGCAGGTAACGCTCGAGTCGCGCCGAAGAGTGCTCCGGCCCTTGTCCTTCGTAGCCATGCGGCAGCAACATCACCAGACCGCTCATCCGCAGCCACTTCGCTTCGCCCGCGGCGATGAATTGGTCGATGACAACCTGCGCGTTGTTCGCAAAATCCCCGAACTGCGCCTCCCACAGCACGAGTGCATTCGGCTCCGTCAGCGAATAGCCGTATTCAAAGCCGAGAACGGCGGACTCCGACAGCATTGAATTCACAACTTCGAAACGAGCCTGGTCGTCGCCGATGTGCTCGAGGGGCGTGTAGTTGTCCTCGCTCTCCTGTCCGACAAGAACACAGTGGCGTTGCGAGAAAGTGCCGCGCTCGACGTCCTGTCCCGACAGCCGCACTCCGTGGCCGTCCTGCAGGAGGGTTGCAAACGCAAGCGACTCGGCCGTTGCCCAATCGATGCCCTTGCCCGACTTAATGTTATCGTGGCGCTGCTCCATGATGCGGCGAATCTTTTTGTGCGCATTAAAGCTTTCGGGAATGTCCGTAATCTTCATCCCGACCGAACGCAAACGCTCTGTTTCGACCTGCGTGTCACCACGGCGGGTGTCGCCCTCGGCGCGTTTCAATCCCTGCCACTTGCCGTCAAGCCAGTCGGCCTTGTTGGGCTGGTATTGCTGCGCCGTCTCAAAAGCGGCCTCAAGCGTGGCACGATACGCCTCTTTCTCCTTGTCGACCTCTTCTTGCGTGACCAGGCCCTCGTCAACGAGCTTCTGCGTGTAAATCTGCAAGGTCGTGGGGTGCCCCTTGATCTCCTTGTACATCAGCGGTTGCGTGAACATCGGCTCGTCGCTCTCGTTGTGGCCGAAGCGGCGGTAGCAGAACATGTCCACAACGACGGGCTTGCCGAACTTCTGGCGGAATTCCGTTGCAAGCCTCGCGGCGTAGACGACCGCTTCGGGGTCGTCGCCGTTGGCGTGGAATATCGGTGCTGCAACCATCTTCGCGACATCGGAGGGATACGGACTCGAGCGCGAAAAGTGCGGAACCGTCGTGAAACCGATTTGGTTGTTGACGATGAAGTGAACCGAACCGCCGGAACGGTGCCCCTTCAGGCCCGACAGGCCGAAACATTCGGCGACAACGCCCTGGCCCGCGAAGGCGGCGTCGCCGTGCAGCAGGAGCGGAATCACCGAGGCGCGCTCCTTGTCTTCCCATTGGTCCTGCTTGGCGCGGGCCTTCCCGAGCACGACCGGATCGACTATCTCAAGGTGCGAGGGGTTCGCGGTGAGCGACAAATGGACCTTGTGTCCGTCGAAATCCCTGTCCGAAGACGAGCCGAGATGGTACTTCACATCGCCGGAACCTTCGACGTCTTCGGGATTTGACGTGCCGCCCTGGAATTCCTTGAAGATCGCCTGGTACGGCTTGCCCATTACAATCCCGAGAACGGAGAGGCGTCCCCGGTGCGGCATGCCCAGCACGATCTCGCGAACGCCCAGATTGCCGCCGCATTTGATAATTTGCTCGAGCGCGGGGATGGCACTTTCACCGCCGTCCAGGCCGAAGCGTTTGGTGCCGGTGTATTTGAGGTTGAGAAATTTCTCGAAGCCTTCCGCCTGGATCAATTTCGACAAAATTGCACGTTTGCCTTTCTCCGTGAAAGATATCTCCTTGTTCTTGCCCTCAATGCGCTCCTGTATCCACGCCTTCTCTTCCGGCGACGAGATGTGCATGAACTCAACCGCAAGGTTGCCGCAATAGGTGTGGTGTAAAATCGCGAGTATCTCGCGCAGATTTGCATATTCGAGTCCCAAAACATTGTTAATGAAAATGGGACGCTCGTGGTCTTCTTCGGTGAAGCCGTAGGAAGCCGGGTCGAGTTCGGGGTGGGGGGATTTCTTCGTCAACTGCAGCGGGTCAAGGTTGGCAACGAGATGCCCGCGAATTCGATACGCTCGTATCATCATGATCGCGCGGATGGAATCAAGTATGGCGTGATGCACGTTGGCGTTCGCAGCGACGCTCGCGCCGTTGCCCGAAGACGCGCCGGCCTTGCCGGCCTCGCCGTTGCGAATGATGCTCTCGATCGAACGTCCCCACGAGGGCGCCTTGTGTTCCTTTCGAATTTTGTCGGGCAGGTCGCCGAGCGAATCAAAAAACGAACGCCATTGCTCGTCGACGGATTCGGGATCTTCGCAAAACCGTTCGTAGATTTCACCAAGCGCGGAAGCATTCGCGCCATATAAGAATGACGTGCTCTCGAAGTCGAGGGAGTCTCCGGCGGTCGCAGGGGAGGGTGTTGTTGTTGTCGTCATGTGCATCTCCAAGAGAAAAACGCGCTGTTCCATCTAGCCCGCACAGGCGTTGCGCGGACGGTTTGTCATCTACGAAAAGCAACGTTTGCGATTCTTGCACCGGGCAGTTTAGCACCATCGCGCCCGATGGCAAACCTGCCGGGAGGACCGGCAAAATTCATGCCTACTTGAGGGCCTCCGCCATCGCCTCGGCAAGCCTTGCGGGGGATTGCGCCATCACGACCCCGGCGGCCTCAAGGGCGCCGATTTTACCCTCGGCGCCGCCCCGGCCGCCCGAAACTATCGCGCCCGCATGGCCCATCCGGCGCCCGGGCGGGGCCGTCCGGCCCGCGATGAATCCGGCGCAGGGCTTGCGGTTTTTCCCCAAAGAGCGCAGGTATTCGGCGGCTTCCTCCTCGGCGGAGCCCCCGACCTCGCCGATGATAAGGATGCCGTCGGTCTCGTCGTCGTCGTGGAAGAGTTTCAGGCAGTCGATGAAATTCGTCCCCGGAAGCGGGTCCCCCCCGATTCCCACGCAGCTGCTCTGTCCCATCCCCGCCTGCGTAAGCTGGTCGACGGCTTCGTAAGTGAGGGTTCCGGAGCGCGAGACCAGGCCGATTCGCCCGGGCAGGTGAATCTCGCCCGGCATGATTCCGATTTTGCATTGCCCCGGCGTTATCACGCCCGGGCAGTTGGGGCCGACGAGCCGGCTGTCCGCGCCTTCGAGATGGTGCCTTACCTTAAGCATATCGAGCACGGGAATCCCCTCGGTGATGCACACAATCAACGGAACCTTCGCGTCGATCGCCTCAATGATGGCGGCGGCGGCGAAGGGCGGCGGCACGTACAGCACGGTTGCGTTGGCACCGGTGTCCTCGACGGCCTCGGCGACCGTATCGAACACCGGCAGGTCCAGATGCATCGTTCCGCCCTTCTTCGGGGTTACGCCCCCGACCATTTTCGTGCCGTATTCAATTGCCTGCTGCGTGTGGAAACTTCCCTGGTGACCCGTCAAACCCTGACAGATGACCCTGGTTTCGCTGTTTACAAGTATCGACATGGAACTTACCGCTTCTCCTCGCGCCCCGGTTCCCGGCCGGCGAGGTCGGCGATTTTTTCGGCGGCCTCTTCGAGATCGGCGGCGGTCGTGATGTCGAGATCCGATTGCGCGAGAATATCGAGGCCCTCGCGCGCATTCGTTCCGGCCAGCCGCACGACCAGCGGAACGTCCGGTTGCACCTCTTGGGCGGCTTGCGTGATTCCGCGCGCGATGTCGTCGCAACGCGTAATCCCCCCGAACACGTTCACCAAAATCCCCCGAATTTGCCCGTCCGACAGGAGAATCCGGAATGCGTGCGCAACACGCTCGCCGGATGCGCCCCCGCCGACATCCAGGAAGTTCGCCGGCGAGCATCCGTGCAAATGGATGATGTCCATCGTCGCCATCGCCAAACCCGCCCCGTTCACCATGCAGCCGATCGAGCCGTCCAGCTGGATGTAATTCAAGCCGTGGCTGTCGGCCTCGATCTCGGTGGGGTTTTCTTCATCGAGGTCGCGCAACGCAAGCAAATTGGAATGGCGAAACAGGGCGTTGTCATCCAGCGTGACCTTTGCGTCCAAACAGGACAAGTGTCCGTTTGTCAGCAGCCCGAGCGGATTGATCTCCACGAGGCTCAAGTCGTTTTCCATGAACGCTTCATACAAACTCACCGCCAGGCGCGAACACT
Organism: Hyphomicrobiales bacterium; assembly: GCA_026708545.1. Lineage (GTDB taxonomy): Bacteria > Pseudomonadota > Alphaproteobacteria > JAPOUT01 > JAPOUT01 > JAPOUT01. The sequence continues at coordinate 2,080 of JAPOUT010000064.1, read as the reverse complement.
CCTCGGCCGCGGCCGAGTGGGCATCCAGATTCAGGGCTTCCCCGATCCGAATCCCGTGGATTTTGCCCATCCCCGAAGACGGAACCGGAAAACGGAAAATCGCTTCGGGATTTTTCGCGGCAACTTCCTCAATGTTCATGCCCCCCTGCTTTGACACAATAAAGGTCAAGCGCGCCGTGGACCTGTCCACCAGCAACGACAGATAGAATTCACGATCCAATTGGACGCCTTCTTCGACATACAAACGGCGCACGACCCGGCCTTCCGCTCCCGTTTGCGGCGTGACGAGAGTCATCCCGAGAATTTCCTTGGCGGCGTTCTGCGCCTCCTCGATGGAGTTCACAATCTTCACGCCCCCTCCCTTGCCGCGTCCGCCCGCGTGGATCTGGGCTTTCACGGCCTTGGGAAAGCCGGGGACGCTCATGGCCGCGTCATTCGCCTCGTCAAGCGAAAACGCTACACGTCCGCGGGGCAGCGGAACATCATAACGACGCAACAACTCTTTCGCTTGATACTCGTGAAGATTCATCTCGGCGCGCTACTTTCTTTTGCGTTTGCCGGAGGAGATGATTTTCTGGCACTTTGCAATGAGTCCCTCGACCGACTTCGCCGATTTCTTCAACTGCGATTTCTCCGAAGCCGTCAGGCGAATCTCCACAACGCGCTCGATGCCCTTCTCGCCGACAATCACCGGAACACCCAAATAGATGTTCTTGTAACCATACTCGCCGTTGAGTGCGGCGGCGCAGGGAAGCAGCCGCTTCTGATCCCCCAAATACGCCTGTGCCATTTCTATCGCGGCGCTCGCGGGCGCGTAGAACGCCGAGCCCGTTTTCAACAAGCCGACAATCTCCGCGCCGCCGTCGCGCGTGCGCTGCACAATCTCGTCAACGCGCTTCTGCGTTATCCACTTCATGGCGACGAGATCGGGCAGGGGGATTCCCGCAACCGTCGTATAGCGCGGAAGCGGCACCATCGAATCACCATGTCCGCCCAGCACGAACGCGCTGACATCCTTGGCGGCGACATTCATCTCTTCGGCAAGGAAATGCCGAAACCGCGCCGTGTCCAGGACGCCGGCCATCCCGACGACCTTGGCCTTCGGCAGGCCCGAGAACTTCTGCAAAGCCCAGACCATCGCATCCAGGGGATTCGTTATGCAAATCACGAAAGCCTTGGGAGCGTATTTGGCGATTCCCTTGCCGACCTGCTCCATCACTTTCAGGTTGATTTCGATAAGGTCGTCGCGGCTCATTCCCGGCTTGCGGGGAACCCCGGCCGTCACGATCACCACGTCCGCTCCCTTGATGGGGGCGTACGAACTTGTTCCCGACAGTTTCGAAGACGACAGGTTTACCGGAGTCGCCTCGGCGAGGTCCAGCGCCTTGCCTTGCGGAACCCCGTCCATGATGTCGAACAAAACCACATCGCCCAATTCCTTGAGGGTCGCCAGGTGTGCCAGCGTTCCGCCTATCTGTCCGCTACCGATCAGTGCTATCTTTTTGCGTGCCATCGTTGTCATTCCGTTTGATTGAATTCGTTCTCGGGTTATGGTCCTCAACAACGCTATGGTTCCAATCCTAGCGCGGGAGCATCCCCGCGTCCAGTTAAACAAAAAACAACAAAGGCATCCCGCGAATGAAACGCAGAGGCTTCCTCGCCGCATCCGCCCTTGCCGCGACGACCGCGGCGGCTTCAACGGCTTTTCCGGCGCCCCCCTTGGCGCGGAATTCCAGGCGTCTGCACAGGGTCACCAGTTGGCCGAGGGGGTTTCCCGGACTGGGATCGTCCTCCGAGTCGCTTGCCGGGAAAATCACCGAAGCAACAGAAGGCGCCCTGGACATCGAAGTCCATGCATCCGGGGAACTCATGTCGGCGTTCGAGGTCTTCGATGCCGTTTCGAACGGCGAGGCCGACATCTACCATTCCTCCGACGGGTGTTGGCGCGATCGGTCCCAGGCCTTCGCCTTCTTCAATTCGATTCCCTTCGGCATGACCGTTTCCCAATTTAACACACGGGTCCGTTACGGAGGCGGACAGGAGCTTTGGAACCAACTCTCCGAACAATACAACATCAAAC
>JAPOUT010000135.1 GCA_026708545.1 Hyphomicrobiales bacterium | reverse complement strand
TCTTTCGGCTGCGGAACGATTCGCATATAGGGCGTCGGAGTTTTCCACTCGCCGGGGAATTTCTCCTTTGCCTGCTCGTCGGAGACTGCGGGAACAATGATGACATCTTCGCCCTGCTGCCAATTCACCGGCGTCGCAACCTGGTGGCGCGCCGTCAACTGCAGTGAATCCAGAACGCGAAGGATTTCATCGAAATTCCGTCCCGTGCTCATCGGATATACCAGAACCAGTTTGATTTTCTTGTCCGGGCCCACAACGAAAACATTGCGCACCGTTTGATTGTCCACCGCGGTCCGTCCCTCGGAGGTGTCACCCGCGGCGGACGGCAGCATTCCGTAGGCTTTGGCTACCTTGAGTTCGCTGTCACCGATGAGCGGATAGTTGGGAGCATGTCCCGTGGCGGTCTTGATGTCTACTGCCCATTTTTGGTGGGATTCGACCGGATCAATACTCAGGCCGAGAATTTTGCATCCGCGTTTGTCGAATTCGGGCTTGATCTTTGCCATATACCCGAGTTCGGTGGTGCAGACGGGCGTGAAATCTTTGGGATGCGAGAATAGAACCGCCCATCCGTTCTCGATGAAGTCATGGAAACGGATTTTTCCCTCGGTGGTTTCAATCTCGAAGTCGGGGGCTGTATCACCGATTTGCAGAGCCATGTGTATTCTCCTTATGTAACAATGTCAACGAATAGCGTTGATTGTATAAGTTCCCGCGTTCAAAATCAAATGATTCGTTTTGATTCCGTATTACATAGAACGCTTACAATCGTGATCAATATCCGAATTTGTTCCCATTTTGAGTTGTAGGCAACCGCATGGTGCATGGTAGAATGACTCTCGGCTCGTGAGGTCATATTGTCCGTTCTCAAGAATTTGCAAAATCCAGGCTATCGCCGAATGGCATTTAAAAAATGACGGAAATTACGCAAAGAAATTATGCCAAACCTGATGTTTTTTTGGAGATTTTTGACAAGTTTCCTATATAATTCCCCCGAAATTTCAGTCACCAAATTCCGGGAAAACACATGAGCGGGAAAACACAAGGCAATCGCCCCCAACGCACCGGCGGGAGAAAAGCGCGGCAAGCCCTTCGGTCCGCTCCCCTTGCCGAAGACGTCAGGCCCGTGCGCGGAGGCATCCAAGGCGGCGACTACCTCCCCCTCACACAAGAAGACTGCAAACGCATCCACGAAACCGCCCTTGAGGCTCTCGAGACCATCGGCATCGCAGACGCACCGCAAAGCGGCGTTGACGCAATGGTTGCCAGCGGCGCCATCCACGGCGACGACGGACGCGTGCGCATCCCCCGCACACTCGTCGAGGATATGATATCTAAAGCGGGACGCGGATTTACACTATGCGGACAAGATTCCAAGCACGACCTTCAACCCGGAGGAACCCGCGTCTATTACGGCACCGCCGGCGCAGCTGTCCATCTCGTTGACGTCGAGAACCGAACCTATCGAGAGTCCTCCCTGCGCGACCTTTACGATGCCGCGCGCATCACCGATGCGCTCGAGCATGTCCATTATTTCCAACGCTGCATGGTTGCACGTGATATGACGAACTCGCGGGATCTGGACATCAACACCTGCTATGCCTCGGTTTCGGGAACAACAAAACATGTCGGCACAAGTTTTGTTGCGCCGGACCATGTCAAAGAAAGCCTCGAGATGCTTCACCAGATCGCCGGTTCCGAACAGGCCTACCGGTCGCGCCCCTTCGTCAGTCTGTCGTGCACTTTCGTTGTCCCGCCGCTGAAATTCGCAACCGAGAGCTGCCAGGTCATGGAGGCGGCCATCCGCGGCGGCATGCCCGTCCTGCTTTTGTCCGCGGGACAAGCCGGCGCGACCGCTCCCGCGGCCATTGCCGGAACCATCGCCCAAGCCGTTGCCGAATGCCTCGCCGGAGTCGTCTATGTTAACTCCATCGCGCCCGGATACCCCGCCGTCTTCGGGCCGTGGCCGTTCGTCTCGGATCTGCGCACCGGCGCAATGTCGGGAGGCTCCGGCGAACAGGCGTTGCTTTCCGCTGCATGCGGACAGATGGCACGCTTTTACGATCTCCCCGGAGGCTCCGCCGCGGGAATGACGGATGCCAAGCTTCCCGACCAGCAAGCCGGATATGAAAAAGGCATCTCGAACGTCATGGCGGGACTCTCCGGCACCAACATGATCTACGAATCCGCCGGCATGCACGCATCGCTGATGGGTTTCTGTTTCGAGAGCCTTCTCATTGACAACGACCTCATCGGGCAATCCCTTCGATGCGTGCGCGGCATCGAGGTTAATGACGCGAGTCTTTCGCTGGAAGTCATGCGGCAAGTGTGCCTTGAGGGCCCCGGGCATTATCTCGGACACGCCCAAACCCTCGAACTCATGCAGCGTGAATATCTCTACCCGGATCTCGCGAACCGCTCGTCTCCGAAAGAATGGGTTGAAGAAGAGCGTCCCGACATCGTCGAGCAAGCAAGCAAAGCGAAGCAGCGCATCTTGTCCGAGTATTTTCCCGACCATATTCCGGACGCACTCGACAGCAGTTTGCGTGAACATTTTCCCATCCGGTTGCCAAGGGAAGTGATGAAGCCCTAGGCGATGAGACCGGCAGCATTCAAATGACATCCGGCACGCCATCGCCATCACCACCGTTGCCGATGCCCGTGGGCCGTCTCGACCTGCTCTCCTACACGCTGGTCACACTGGGATGGGGCGGGAGTTGGTATGCCATCACCTACCAGTTCGGCGAAGTGCCGACGGAGACCTCCATCGCCTACCGTTTTATCCTCGGAGCGTTATTCTTGCTGCCGCTCATGCTTATCGCGCAACGAAGGCAGAAACAAAAACACGCGCTCACGCTTACCGACCATCTTTGGATGGTAACACAGGGAGTCTTGGTGTTCGGAGTCAGTTACCGGATTTTTTATCTCGGCGTTGATGTGCTTACCGGCGGACTGGTCGCCGTGCTGTTCTGCCTCATCATCATCATCAACGCCTGCAATCAAAACCTGTTCTTCAAATTTCCACTAGAGAGAAAAGTGCTGTTTGCCGCCGTTCTCGGAATCCTCGGTGTTGCACTCATCTTCGCGCAGGACTTGCAATCACTGCGGGACAATCCCGAAACGTTCCAAGCCATCTTGCTTGTGCTGCTGTCAATTTATTTTGCATCACTGGGCAACATGATTCATCTGCGCAACGACCGCGCCGGAATTCCCGCGCTGACCGCGACGACCTACGCCATGGCATACGGCGGCGTGCTCATGCTGATTTACGCATACGTAAAAAACGGAGAATTGAGTTTCGATGCGACAACGTCCTACATTCTATCGATGCTGTATCTAAGTGCCGTCGCATCCTCGCTTACTTTCACGCTTTATTTCGGGATGATCGCGCGCATCGGCGCCGCAAGAGGCGCGTATGTCTCCGTGCTCATCCCAATCGTTGCGCTCACCATCTCTTATTTTTTCGAAGATTTCGAATGGAGCATTGAAGCCATATCCGGCATCGCGCTTATTCTCGCGGGCAACTTGTTGATACTGGTAAAACCATCAAGGCAGGCGAAGCAAGCACAATGATCACTCCCGCGAACACGCAGATTCTTGTTGCCGGCGGCGGGTTCGTCGGCGCGACCATGGCGCTAGCAAGCGCAAATGCGGGGTTCGAGACGCTGCTGCTTGATGCCAACGCCGCACCGTCCTCCGACAGCCGGGATCCGAGGGCGTCAATGCTTTCGGCATCCTCCCTCCAACTGCTGAAACGCCTGGGCGTGCTGGACGGAATAGAGTCTTCGCTGCAACCGGTCGAGGAGATGGTCGTCTCCCACGGATCCCGGAGCGGCGGTTGCTCGCCCTTCTTTTTGACATTTCCCCAAGAGAAAACCCCCCGTTCCCCTCCCCTCGCCTACATGATTGAAAACCGCCATCTGCGAGAAGGCCTGGAGCACGCCGTACAACGCCGCAAAGGGCTTCGCCGTCATGCACCGGCGAAAGTTATCCGGTGCGAAGCGCACAAACGCAATCGCATCGAGGTGCGCCTCGAGGGCGGCGGGACCGTCAACGCGAACTTGTGCATCGCGGCAGACGGCGCCCGCTCGCAACTTCGTGCCGACGCCGGCATCGAGACCACCGGATGGCGTTACGGAGCCCATGCGCTTACCGCCGTGCTGGCCCACGAGCGCGAACATCACGGCGTTGCACATGAATATTTTTTACCCTCGGGCCCTTTCGCCATCCTGCCCCTGCCCGGGCGGCGCTTTTCACTGGTGTGGACGGAAACACCCCGGGCGGCGGACGCATTGACCCGCTGCTCCGAGGAAGTGTTTCTCGAGGAGGCGAAACGGTGCACGGGTGGGCGCTATGGAAAACTGTCTTTGGAGAGCAAGCGGCTTGCTTATCCGGTCCAACTGCAATTGGCACGGCGTTACGGCGCGGAAGGATTATTGCTGGCGGGGGATGCGGCACATGTGGTTCATCCGCTTGCCGGACAGGGTTTGAACATGGGATTGCAGGACGTCATCGCCTTGGAGGAACTATTGGAAGAGAGCGCACGTTTAGGCTTGTCGTTGGATTCTTCGATGTTGCTCGAGCGCTACGAGCGCAAGCGCCGCTTCGATAATTTCGTAATGGCGGCGATTACGGACGGAACGCACCGGCTATTTCAAGGCGAAGGCGATGTCCTGCGCGTGTTGCGGGACGTTTGCCTAGGAACGGCGCAGGCCAGCCCTTGGATTCTTGCACTGGGAGAGCGGCTGGCAGGAGCACCGGGAACTTCAGGTGCGTAGAGAAGAAAGGAACATAGCATTCGCAGTTGGCTAAACAGGATTTAGTCGAATGTATTATAATTTTGGGAGGTTACTTACTTAAGTAACCAAAATCAAGTTTGAAGTGTTGTATTTTTGCCGGTCATCGACTAGTGCGATTGGTTTACAGGTTAACCGATTCGGTGACGGGGCTGTTTCTATCAGGATTATCTGTCCCGCCACTCTTTGCTCTAACGAAGGGAAATTCTTAACGTGCGGGCGAAGGGACTCGAACCCTCACGGGGCAAAATACCCCTGACTCTTTCCAGGAGCTTGCGTCTACCAAATTCCGCCACGCCCGCACAGAAAAAAAGCCGAAGGGATTTCCTACCTACCCTTCGGCACTCCCGTGCGAGAGACATTAACGGCACTGGAAAGTGTCAAAACAAAGACATCATCAAAACACTAAAATCGTCGGAGATTTCCCTCTTTTGGTTTTTGCGTTTCTCCATCCTTGCGCTCTTAGGAGCCGTTATCTGTTTCATTTATCGAGTCAATGAATCCACTCACTACCTCCAATCTTGATGGAACAAGACTAGCTCGGAATCTACCTAGAGTCAAGAACCTTTTTCACAGCCGGAGAATCAATCACATCGCAGGATTTAGAAGCGATTCGGTTACTTAAGTAAGTAATCCCCCTATTTTGCAAGGAAAACCGATAGGATGCGGGCATTCAGGTCAGCTAAAAACGGCTTTCGGTCAAAGCCTTCCGGATCGAATGCAGCGGGAATATTTTCCTTGTCTGTCAACCATTTTGGGAAAGGTGCTACGAAGGCGTAATGATGTCCGGGAATTGATTGAAGATCGGTGGGTAAATGGAACGAGGTAGCATTAACTAGCGGACGTGCATGTGGATACCAGACACCGACTTCCACATCGTCATGAAACAAAACCCTGAAACCGGCAGCATTGGCTGGAAGAGTTTGACTAAAGAAAAACATGGTAAAAGTTATTATCAAAAGTATGGGGATTGCACTTGATATAAAACTCGAATGCATTCTGTATCCTTTCTTTGCGAATCACATCTAGTGTGTAATATACCTTGAATACGATGATGAAGAAATACACCAAACCTTGCGAATGCTCTGCGTAAAACGGTAAAGGCAATTTCAAGCCATCGTCACGAATCGCCGAACAAGTCGACGAATCTATTCGTTATAGTGAAGAAAATTTTTTCGGTTGCGCGACATGATATATGCGCCGGCTTGAACAGGCTCAAAGCGTATCGGCATGCCATCATGGGCAAAGTCGGCAGGATCAATCACGGCATCGCTTGAAGGGTCGTGAAATATCGGAATGGAATAACGCGTCTTGCCCGATCGATTAATGACCCGGTGCCGGGTTGAAACCAAAATACCGTTCGTCCAGCGTTCCAGCAAATCACCGATATTGCAGACCAGGCTGTCCTTGACCGGCGGCGCCTCGATCCAATCTCCGGACCTGTTCTGCACCTGGAGCCCGCCGAGGTCGTCCTGGGACAAAAGAGTCAGCACGCCGAAATCCGTATGCCCAGCGGCCCCGAAACGCATCGCTTCCGCATCGGCGGTTCCGGACGGGGGGTAGCATACGAGTTGTCCCCTGCCCAGCCCTTGCCGGTAAAAAGGAGTGAAGAAATCCGCGTCCTTGCCCAACCCCTCGGCCAGCGCCGACAACGCAAGATCACCAACGGCCATCACTTGCTCGTAGTAAGGCGTAACGGCCGTGCGCAAAAAGGGCGCCGTCTCGTCGGGCCATCGGTTGGGAGCGACAAGTGCAAGTTTTTCGGCAAGTTGAACTTCATCGGGCTCCCTGCCCCAGAAGAAAACTTCCTTTGCATCGGCGGCGGCGGACCCTTCCAGGCGTGTTACGCCTTGTGCCATCCAACCGCGCTGGTTTTTGTCAACGGCCACGGCGGCTTTGCGCGTCTCGTCAAGCGCGAAGAATTCGGCCGAGGCGGCAAAGGCCCCGTCCCGCAGCCCGGCGTCAATGCCGTGGTCGCACAGATAGAAAAACCCGACCTGCCGGGCGGCCGATACCAGTTCGCGGCCCAGTTCCGCCTTGCCGCCCGATGCGATGGATTCGGCAACGGATATGCAGGGAATGTCGGTAAAATCGACGCTGCGCGCCGATGCGTACTCGTACATGTCGTCTCCCTTCCGCATGTTCATATGTCAGAGCCCGGGACCCTGCCGTTCACAGGCAGTCCCGTTTGACGAGCCCGGGCTGCCGCGCTTCAACCAAACCCAGCATGTCAACGATTTCACCATCGAAAATCCGCCTTATATCCCTCTTGTAAACGGACAAGTTCGTACATTCCAGCAAGATAAGCCCGATGTCATGCCGCCGCAAGACGGACGTCAGTTGTGCGCAAAGTTCCCTGGACGCCCTGTCTGTATCGAGTTCCGTTAAATTCCGCGCTATCACCCGGTAAAGGTGGGAGGTTTTATCCAGTCCCATGACATGGCCGGAGAAACCGTCGAGATGGCGCGAAAACAGAGGCGATGTCAGAACCTCGTCGTCAAAGGTCAGCACCAATATCCGGCGCGGATCAAAGCGGCGGCAAAGCGCGGGCAAGGCCGTGAGGGACGAGCCGATAAAATCCCCGGCCGCCGCTTCGGCCAGAATATCCTGCCAATAAATCATGAAGCCGCACGATGTGATGACGAGAGGCTCTTCGGCCCGCACAACGGCCTGCCGGAACGCGGAAATATCAAAGTTATCGGGGTCTTTTGTAACGACGTTATCGGCGCGCGCCTGCGGAACGACGCTGATCTCGACATCGAGACGATAAGTGAGGGGACTGGCAACGTCCCCCGCCGGCCTCGGAAAGGCCGTATCCAGCCGCAATATGCGCAGAGCAGCCATCGCGCCGCCGGTCAGTTCCGGCTTTGCCTCACGGTTTCGGGCAGCCACGTTGCGAGCTCGGGCCAAACGACGAGGATTACGACCATCAGCACCATCAGCGCCACCATCGGAACGGCGGTCTTGGCGATGTAGGAGATTTCATGATTGGTCATGCCCTGCAGCACGAACAGATTGAATCCGATGGGCGGGGTGACCTGGGCCATCTCAACGACAACCACGATGAAAATGCCGAACCAGATTACATCAATGCCGGCCTGCCTGATCATCGGCTCAACAATGGCCATAGTTAAGACAACGGATGAAATACCGTCCAGAAACATCCCTAAAATAATATAAAAAAGCGTCAGCGCCGCGATGAGCACAAGCGGCGAAAGGTCGAGGAAATCTATGTAATTGGCAAGGGCGCGCGGCAGTCCGGTAAAACCCATCGACAGCGACAGGAACGACGCCCCCATCAAAATCAGGGCGATCATAGCGGATGTGCGCGTTGCACCCATCAGGCTCGCCGAAAAGCTCGACCAGGTAAGCGAGCCCTGGCTTGCGGCCAATATCAACGCGCCCACCACCCCCACCGCGGCGGCCTCGGTTGCCGTCGCCCAGCCGAAATACATTGAGCCGATTACGACAATCACAAGCAATATCACAGGGAACAGAAACCGGCTTTCCCTCACCATCTTCATAAACGGCATGCTTTCGACCGGCGCGGGCCTTTCGCTGCGCCTGGCGTAATGCCACGCGACGATGTAGGTCATGAAAAGGCCCGCGAGCACAAGCCCCGGCAACACGCCCGCTATGAACAATTTGGTAATGGACTCGTTGATGCTGACTCCGTAGACGATCAACGTCAGCGAGGGCGGTATCATCAACCCCAGCGTTGCCGCGCCGGCCAGCGTGCCGATAATCATGTATTCGGGATAGCCGCGCTGCCTTAACTCGGGGATGGACATTTTGCCCACCGTCGCCAGCGTCGCGGCGGACGATCCCGAAACCGCGGCAAACAGGGTGCAGCCCGCAATGTTGGTATGCAGCAACCCGCCCGGAAGCCGCCTCATCCACGGCGAGAGTCCCCGGAACATGTCCTCGGACAAGCGCGTCCGATAGAGGATCTCGCCCATCCAGATAAACAAAGGCAGCGCGGTCAGCGTCCAACTCGACGCTCCCGTCCAAATGGTCGTAATCATGGCATCGCCCGCGGGACGCGTGGTGAACAATTCCATGCCGACCCACGCGACGCCGATTAGCGCAAGCCCCACCCAGACGGAACCGCCGAGCAGAAAGAACAGCACGAACAGAAACAATCCGGTTGCATAAATCTCCGTCATTCGACCTTCTCCTTTTTAATGGCGGAACGGCCCGTGACGACCAGCCTGATGAAATGATCCCACAAGCACAGCGCGAGCAATATCGTGCCGGCGGACATCACGATTTGCGGCACCCAGACGGGAGTGTAAATCCACCCGCCGGTGCTCCGCTCGAACAACGCCGGCCAGTCGGCGGGCGATGTGGCCAGCAGCGCCAGCCATGTCACGACAAATTCGGGTATTTGGTCCTGCCCCTGCGTTCTGTCGTTCAGCATTTCGGATATGAAATTTGTTTTCACCGCATAACGGGCGAAGTAGGTTGCGGTGACCGCGGCCACCAGGAGAGCGAAACCGTCCAGCCAGCGTTTCGTAAAATCATTGATATTCAAGAAGATCGATACGCGTATGTGCGCACCCCTGCCGAACGCGTGTGCGAGGGCGAAAAAGGACGTAGCCGCCATCGCGTAACCGGCGAACTCGGTCGAACCCTCGAACGTAAAGCCGGTCCAGCGGGCAATCATCTGAACGGCAATAACCAGCAAGATGCAGACCATGCAAACGGCCGCAAAGACGCCGGAAACAAGATAAACCCGGTCCAGCACGGCCCAGACGCGCGACAGCACGGGCAACAGCCTTCGCCGCGAGAAGAACAGAAAAGCCGCCAGCGCGACGGGCGCGACGAAAAGCCAGAACCAAAGCGGCAGGCCGAGGATGGCAGGCCAGTCCTTCATCGCATCACGTTACAAAGCGCGGGGCAAACCCGCCTCCGGCACGGCAAAGCGGCCGGAGGCGCGTTGTTTGAAGAAGCGGTCGAAGCCTACATCTTGTCGTAGGCATCGATGATAGCCTGACCGTCGGCGCCGACCATCTCCAGCCACTCGTCCTGCATCTTCGCCCCGATCGCCTTGAGTTCTTTCAGGAAAGCCGACCCCGCATCCTGCACGATCATGCCGTTGCCTTCCAACTGCTCAAAATACCAGTTCGCCAGCCTGGCGGATTCCGCGGCGCAGTCGGCGCCCGTTTCATCCGCAGCCCTGTGCAAAGCCGAACGAATGTCATCGCTCAAGCCTTCGTAGACGTCCTTGTTGACGATGACATAGTTGCGCGGCAGCCAGGCGTTGACCTTGTAATAATGGCTCAGATGCTCCCACACTTTCCTGTCGTAGCCCGTTGAGCCCGACGAGATGAAGGATTCGGCAACGCCCGTCGCCAGTGCCTGGCTCAACTCCGCGGCCTCGACCTGGACGGGCAGCATTCCCAGTTCCTTCGCGAAGGTCGCGGTTGCCGAGTTGTAGGAACGGAATTTCACGCCCTGCGTGTCCGCGCTGGAGTTAACTTCCTTGTTGAAATAGAAGCCTTGGCCCGGCCACGGGCAGGTGTACAGCGCGACCAGATTCAGGTCGGCCAGTTGCGCGTTCACCTTTTCCTTTGCGGCCTGCCAGAGTTTTTCATTCTCTTCATAAGTGGTCGCCAGAAAAGGCAGGTTGTCCCATCCCAAAAGGGGCGCTTCATTGGCGTGCGCCGACATGAAACGCTCGCCGATTGGAGCCTGTCCCGTTTGAACGGCGCGCTTAATCTCGTCGCCCTTGAACAAGGATCCGCCCGGATGCGTCGTGATGTCCAACTCCCCGCCGGTGTATTCCCTCACCTTGTCGGCAAAAATCACTCCGTGTTCCGAATGGTAATTCGTAGCGGCATAGGCCATGGGCATGTCCCATTCCTCCGCCGATGCGGACGTCGCTGAAATCACCAGCAAGGCTGCCGCGGCCGCCATCGTCGTCATGGATATTTTGTATTGTTTCATTGCGTTTACTCCAACTTTCTCTCTGTTGACTTTATGTCCTGAACGTCGGCGCCGAAGTCGGTTCGATCCCGCATCCCGCACCGGTTTCAGAATCGGTTTGTTGCGTATGGTATCACATCAATGGCCGGTTGTATCCCGGACATTAAATCCGCCATGATCCGGCCCGTTTTCGCCCCTCCCGTCAGGCCGAGATGCTGGTGGCCGAAGGCCGTGAACAATTCGGCCTCTTCGGTCACCCTGCCGATCATCGGCAGTGAATCGGTAAGGGCGGGCCTGTGGCCGAGCCATTCCGACTGCTCCCGGTATTCAAGTCCGGGAAACAATTGTTTAATTCTGCGCTTGAGCATGTCGAGCGGCTGCCGCCTGCTTGCCGTCTGCAACCCTGCAAATTCCACTATGCCGGCGCACCTGATCCGCCCCTGCATCGGCGTGACGACGAATTTACCCGATGCCACCATCATGGGATTTTTCGGATAGCTTCGGGGATAGACCAGTTCCACGTGATAGCCACGTTCCGTTTCGAGCGGGACGGACAATCCGAATTTCGTCAATAACGGCTTCGACCAAACGCCCGTCGTCAGGGCGATTTTATCGCCTCCTATGCGGCCCTCGTTTGTGACCAGTTCGGCCCTTCCCAACCCATTCATCTCGATATCCGAAACAACGGCCCGAACGAAGCTGCCGCCCTCGGCAACAAAATGCGCCGCCAGCGCTTTTACATAAGCGCCGGGGTCGGAAATCCGTCCGTGGTTCTTGCATCGGACGACCGTGTCAAAACTGCCGGCATAAAAAGGGTCCGCTTCGGCATAATCCTCGCCCGACTGAACCTCATAGACATAGCCCCGTTCATCGCGCAGTTTCCAGGCGAAACCGTCGGCTTTAAATTCCGCATGGCTCGCATAGCCGAAACAATAATCGCCCTCCTCAATGAACGACTCCGCATCCGTGCCCGCCGCCAGCGCCTTGTGCTGGGCAACCGTGTCATAAACGAGAGGCGCCATCCCGTCGGCATAACGCCTCACATCCCGTTCGTTGCAACGTGACAGATAGGGACCCAAAAAGGGAAGCAACCGGGGAAGATAACCGAGCCGGAGAAACAAGGGCGCGTTCCTGTCGAGCAACATCAACGGAGCCTTGCCTACAAGACCGGGCATTGTAACGGGAGTGACGGAAGCCGCGGCGAGAATGCCGGCGTTGCCGTGGGATGTGCCGGCGGCCGGCCCTTCCCTGTCCACCAGCACGACTTCAAAACCCGCGCGCTGCAGCCAAACGGCTGTCGAAACCCCGACAATCCCTGCACCTGCAACCACGATCTTCCCGGACATATTTTTCTCCTCCGGCGGCCCCGTTCGCCGTTTCACATGAGCGGGAACG
>JAPOUT010000071.1 GCA_026708545.1 Hyphomicrobiales bacterium | reverse complement strand
TCCGACAAAACCACGAACGCATAGGGACGCGCTGAAGGGAAATATCCAAGAGCACCGACGGGATTCTGCTGGTATACTTCCCCCATGTCTCACCCGCTCTGGACTCCTTCCTCCGACCGCCGAACGGCAGGCGCATTGCGCCGCTTCGCCACCCGTGCCGGGGAGTGCGGCGCGGCGGTAACCTCTGCCGACATTGACACCGCCGCCTACTATCCGGCGCTCCACGACTGGTCGCTTCGAGAGCCCGGAGCCTTTTGGGAATTGGTCTGGGATTTCTGCGGCGTCCTCGGCGACAAGGGCAAGCCTCCCTTCTTCGTCGCGGGAGACTCCATGCTGCAAGGACGATTCTTTGCCGATGCGCATTTAAACTTCGCCGAAAACCTGTTGCGTCACGGCATCGGCAGGGAGAAAGACATTGCCATTCGCTTTCGCGACGAAGAATGCATCGACAACGGTGAAGACTCCTTTCTCACTTGGGGCGAATTAACGCGCCGAGTCGCTTTCACGCAGAAAGCGCTGCGGGACATCGGCGTCAAAAAAGGGGATCGCGTCGCGGCAATCCTTCCGAACATGCCGGCAAGCGTCATCCTGGCACTCGCGTCCGCAAGCGTTGGTGCAATCTTTTCGTCCTGCTCGCCCGATTACGGCGCGCGGGGAATCCTCGATCGTTTCTCTCAAATCGAGCCGAAACTTCTCGTCGCGGCCGATGCATGCAGATACAACGGCAAGTACTTCCCGCAAGCAGAAAAACTGAAACAGGTGTTGGAAAGCCTTCCCTCCGAAACCCGTCTTTGGATCCAACCGGCCACCTCGAACACATCCGCCTACGACTGGGCAATGCAGTTGCCCCGGGCGCAATGTTTCAGCAAAATCGTCTCGCCCGACAACGAAACAAAAACGCCGCCGCTTCGTTTTGAACCGCTTCCCTTCGACCATCCCCTCTATATCGTCTTTTCGAGCGGAACCACCGGCGCGCCAAAATGCATGATCCACCGGGCCGGCGGAGTTCTCCTCCAGCATCTGAAAGAACACCAGCTTCACTGCGACCTCAAGCCCGGCGACTCCATGTGCTACTTCACGACCTGCAGCTGGATGATGTGGAACTGGATGATCTCGTCGCTGGCATCCGGCGCGCAGATACAATTGTTCGAGGGGTCACCCCTCTATCCCGACAGCGCAACGCTTCTCGACTACGCCGCCGATGCACGCACAACGCATCTGGGAGTCTCGCCGAAACTCCTGGATGCCATGCGCAACGACAAACTTGCGCCGAACAAAACCCGCGACCTGAACGCATTGCGCTGCATCTTGTCGGCGGGCTCGCCTTTACTCGACGACCATTTCAATTATGTTTATGAAACCATCAAAGCCGACGTTCATCTGGCATCCATCTCCGGCGGCACCGAATTAATCTCTTGTTTCGTTCTCGGCAATCCCGACGCGCCGGTGTGGTCGGGAGAAATCCAATGCAAGGGACTCGGCATGGCCGTGGAAATGTGGTCGCCCGAAGGAAAGCCCCTCGAACGCGAAAAGGGTGAACTCGTTTGCGTCCGGCCCTTCCCCACCATGCCCGTCGGATTCTGGAACGACCCCGGCGACAGCCGCTACCGCGCCGCCTACTTCGACCACTTCCCCGGCATCTGGCGGCACGGCGACTTCGCCGCCTTCACCGAACGCGACGGCATTGTCATCTTCGGACGTTCCGACGCGTTGCTCAACATTGCGGGCATACGGGTCGGAACCGCCGAACTCTACGCCGTCGTCGAGCGCATTGACGCAATCACGGAGGCCGTTGCCGTCGCGCAAGAATGGAAAGGCGACGCGCGCATCATCCTCTTCGTGCGGATGGCGGAAGGCAAAACACTCGACGACGCCTTGCGGCAACGCATCCGCAAAACCGTCGCGCAAGAACTCAACCCCCGCTTCGCACCTGCGATCGTTATCCAGGTCAACGACATCCCGAGAACCAAATCCGGCAAAATCACCGAACTCGCCGTGCGCGACATCATCCACAACAGAGAAGTTAAAAACCGCGGCGCCCTCGCAAACCCCGAAGCCCTTGACGCCTTTGCAAACCTTCCGCAACTCTCGCAGGAATAAATGACAACCCTCGTGCGCGACATTGCAACATTGCGACAGCACGTCGCCCGGTGGCGCGGCGAAAATTCGTCCGTCGCCCTCGTGCCGACCATGGGCGCGCTGCACGAGGGACACCTCGCGCTCATAGACATCGCAAAAGCGAACGCCGAGCGCGTTGTCGTCAGCGCCTTCGTCAACCCCATGCAGTTCGCACCAAACGAAGACTTCCGACAATATCCCCGCAGCCTCGAAAGCGACATCAGCGCCGTTGAAGCGCGCGGCGGACACATTCTCTTCGCGCCCAATACCGGAGAAATATACGGCGAAGGATTTGCCACGCGCATTGAGGTCGGCGGCGCAGGCGAGGGGCTGGAAGCGAACGAGCGCCCCGGATTCTTCGTCGGAGTCGCAACCGTGGTAGCGAAACTCCTGCTCCAGTGCGCGCCCGACAGCGCCGTCTTCGGAGAGAAGGATTTCCAGCAGCTCCTGGTCGTGCGGCAACTCGTGCGCGACCTCGACATTCCGGTGCGGATTCTTTCCTGCCCCGTTGTGCGCGACGAGTTCGGATTGGCGCTCTCCTCGCGCAACGCGTATTTGTCCAAAGAACAGACCGAGGTCGCGCGGCGATTGAATGTTGTCCTGCGCGAGACCGGCGAAGAGATTTCTGCAGGGGAAAGAATTGCCGAGGTTCTGGCACGGGGAAAAAGCCGCCTGTTGCAGGAAGGATTCGACAAGGTCGGTTACCTCGAACTGCGCGACGGGGAAAATTTCGATGCAGTGAAAACGCTGGCGTCCGGCGGCGGACAGGCGAGGCTTCTGGCGGCGGTGCGGCTGGGAAGCGTGCGGTTGATCGATAATATGCCGGTGCGCTAACACCCGCAAACAAGGCTCACAACCCCAACCGCGCCAATTCCTCCCCCAAACCGGAGCCGGCATTCTCGACAGCGCCGCAATCAGCGGGCGCATCCGCACCGGCAAGATAACGCCAGCCCTGAAATGCACGGCGCGGAACCGGATCAACCAAAACCAAATCCCTCGCCAGCACCAAATGGCAGCGACCAACCCCTTCCCCGTCAACAAACGGAACAACGTCTTCGAGACGCTGGCGAACGCACATCCATCCTTGTATCACCCAATACAACGAACCTCCGTTGAGGAGTTCCTCGCGACGGCGCGGAGTCATCCGGGTTGTATGATAGGGAGGACGGGGATACCCGCGGGGCGCGCCCTCCTTCACCCTTTTGTCCTGCCAAAAGCGCAACTCCGCAACGCTTTCAACCCCGACACATAATTTCACCAAATGCAGAGTCATTTGGAACGACGGGCGGTAACTTCAATCTCGACGCGCATCTTTTCATCGACCAACGGAGCAATGACCGTCGTATTCGCGGGACGGGATGATTCGCAGAATGCGGCAACTTCGACGGCGACGGCTTCGAAATCTTTTCTGTCTGCAAGATAGACTCGAATCCGTACAACATCGTCAACGCTCGCGCCGGCCTCCCGCAGCGCCGCCGCAATGTTCACAAAGCACTGTCGCGCTTGCCGGGCGGCATCGGGCGCAATCGCCATCGTGGCGTAATCATAACCCGTCGTCCCGGAAACAAATATCCAGTCCCCTCCCGCGTCCGGGATCACCGCGGCACGCGCGTATTTCGCTTTCTCCTCGTAGACCGACCCGGAAAAAATTCTCTCTCCTCGCATGGGAAAATACTACAATTTTGACGGATTCGTTCAAGGTTCGTGTCCCAACCGCCGTAATCCGTTAATTCGGCCACTACAACTCAGCCCGGGATTTGTTTCGTATTTGGAACGGATTACTGATACCGGCAAACGGACGGATGCGCCGGTGGCTGCGAGACTGCAAAACCCGGCAGCCTATACCGAACCGGACAGACGGGGCAAAAACGGCAGAATCACAAGACCTTTTCTACGCAGATAAACAGAATCAAATAAACCCCTAGCCGTTTCTTGTGAATATTTCTTTTCGGCCAGGGTTTCTCCTTAAAGAAACCCCCGACACTGATTTTAACAGAATCGGGGATTTGATTTGCGCCCCCAAGTAATGGACGCAGTTAGGGGATTACGCCATTACTGGTCGCTTTCCTGTGCTGCCGATGCGGCACCCTCGCCACTTGAATCGGCCACTTCGTTTTCGTTGCCTGCTTGGTCGGGGTCATTAAGTCTGTCAACTTCGTTTTCCACCCATCTAGTTTTTGTACAATCACCATTAGCGTTTCTTTGAACACAAGTGGGTGTCTTGCCTTCAATTGCGATTACAAGGTTCGTGTTAAACGTAAAAACCATCACGGCAATTACGAAGATTGTCGTCAGTATTGTCTTCATGTTTCTACTCCTTTGATAATATTTATTTGTGATTTGACTAAACCAATAGCCATACCCGTGATTAAAGCTTGGTAAAGTCGAATCGTCAATGGCCGATTTCGCAAGTAAAGAAACATTTACACGCGCCGAAGTATTGCGCCTACTCACCGAAACAGCCCGGCAGACCCGTAAACGCCTCCGGACGAGCAAGCAACCCGAACATAGGCGGGCTGTGGAGACCGAATCAAGCGTCTCTAACTGCAATACAGGCGGTTCTGCGGGTTTGTCATCAGGGCAAGGCTAATACTACCC
The DNA here is from genome assembly GCA_026708545.1 of Hyphomicrobiales bacterium. Lineage (GTDB taxonomy): Bacteria > Pseudomonadota > Alphaproteobacteria > JAPOUT01 > JAPOUT01 > JAPOUT01. The sequence continues at coordinate 40,159 of JAPOUT010000071.1, read as the reverse complement.
GGCGAATCAGTATAACTAAAGGGATAATTCCGGCGATGAAGGAATGTTACAGGGGAATCAACCCGAATCACCTTTTGAGTCATTTGCTACTCAAACCCCTGACAAAATCGTGTAGCGGATGCCGTATCCAAACTACTCCATGTCCGGATAAGGGAAAACTTGCAACGGGATTCCCGTGCGCTTACGATTGACGCGGGTATTTGATTCATGTAAATGATTCGAGTCACCCGTAGCGCGGTCCGACTGCAACGGAGGCAAAGAAGTGCTGATACCGACAATGTCAATCATATTCACCGTAATAGTGGCTGTCATAGCCGGTGTATGGCATTTGTCAGGGCGCATATCGTCAATCAAGACCGATATCGAAAAGGTTGGCATTAAACTTGACACTTTTATCGAAGCTCATCGAAGAGAGCACGATGTTTTTATACTCAACATCATGAAAAGCAAGCGATAACCGTGGGGTTTTTGGGCATCCTGTCTGGGCTTGCAACCGCCCGAAATTCAGGAATTCCGCCGCTATTCACATTTCCGCCAAAAGTCCCGTTCAATTCGAACAAATCGCCCCGTTCCACCGGTTTTCGGACCCTCTGAAGCCGACCGGACACCGCCGAAACGCCGCGAAAACCTTGTAACCGAGCGAATTAAAAGCAAAAAGACTGCATCTTCGGCGAACCGGGTCTTGCCCGGCAGTGCCTGCAGACCGGCCCAAAAAGCGCCTCGGTGTTTCCAACGGCTTACCGGCGCTTTTCAAACGCTAATTCTCCAAAAAATCCTATTGCATATGGAGAAAATATCGTAGATAATGGCGCCTTCAGTTCAACAAAGTTCGGTAGAACATATGCAAAGCATCAACAGGACAATCACCGGTCGGATGTATAGGTTTGTGGCGCGCCTGTTCGCCGAGAAGCAAATCCTATTCCGGACAAACCAAGAGGTTCGATTCGTCAGACTGTCGAGTCGGGCGCAGGCGTGCATCGCCGTTGTCGGCATGTTCTTCGTTGCGTGGTTCGCGGCCGGGTCGCTGAGTTTGTCGTTGCACGGAAAATTCATCCAGGGACATGTCTCCAAAAGCCTGGAACTGCGCGAACAGCTCCGTACAACCATCACCGCATACGAGAACAGACTCGCAAGCATTGAAAATCTTTCAAGCAGCCAGCTCGATGAACTCAACAACGGTTATGAAAATCTGCACGGGCGATTCGAAAACCTGCGGCACAAATTCTTCGATACCGTTGATGCACTCGAGACCCGGCAACACCGTCTCCACTCCGCCCTTGACCGCTACCGGGCTTTTGAATCCCCCCTGGATGACGAAGCCGCGCAGCAATCCGAACGCCTGCTGACCTCCCCTTCGCAAAAAAGCAACCGGCTGGTCGCATCGACGCAGTCTTTCGCGCGTCCGGTCATGCACTCGCGCCTCGCTCCCATGTCCGTCCGCTTCGAAGACAAAGCCCCGCTCGAAGATTTCCGGGGATTTCACGGAATCATCCAAAAACAATTCCCCGAAACACTGCGAACCATCCAGGAAAACGTGGGCACGACGGAGCAATGGATCAGCGAAATGGGCGGCGCCGTCGATTCCGCGATCGTCGAACTCGACACCGAGCAGTCCTATCTCATGTCTTCCGTGGAGGAGTGGATCGAAGAGGATATTTTCCAGATCGAGAGGATTCTCTCCATGGCGGGATTCCCCCTCCATTTCGCTCCCGAAGTCGTCGCATCGATTACTTCGGCCAAAACGTCGGAAGGAGGCTTCGGCGCGGGCGGTCCGCTCCTGCTCGATGAGGCCGATGCGAACGCGCGCAACGCCTACGGATACGCCCCCAGCGCGGAACACCAACTCGCCCGCATCAAAAACAATCTCGGCCGGCTCGAAAACCTCCAGAGCCTCATCAGAAGCCTTCCGCTCGCCATTCCCTTCGAAGACAACGAATTCGCACTCTCGAGCGCATACGGCATGCGCATCGACCCCTTCACACGCAAGCCCGCCTTTCACGGCGGTCTCGACTTCATTGCCCCTCACAAGTCCCCCGTGGTTACGACCGCTCCCGGAGTCGTCGCCTTTGTCGGGTGGAAAGGCCCGTATGGTCGAACCATCGACGTCGACCACGGCAACGGAGTCGTCACGCGATACGGACATCTGGCGGGATTCCTCGTTGAAAAAGGCGAGACCGTCGAAGCGCGCCAGCCTATCGGACTCATCGGATCGTCCGGGCGTTCAACCGGAACGCACCTTCACTATGAAGTCCGAGTCAATGGAAAGGCGCAAAACCCTTGGAACTTTTTAAAGGCAGGTCACTATGTTTCGAAAAGCACAAAAAGAAAGTAATCCCCCCCAGAAAGTCGAAGATTCCGGCAAAGCCGATAATATCCCCTCTTTCCTCTCCGCCGACCTTTGCATCACGGGTGATCTCATCTCCAACGGAGAACTTCACGTCGAAGGGAAAGTCGAAGGGGCTGTCCGGGCCAAAAGCATTACCGTCGGCGAAAAAGGGCAAGTCATCGGCACTGTCACCGGAAACGAAGTCACCATCTGCGGGCGGGTTAACGGAGACGTATGTGCAAACAAGCTCCATCTGACGGGAAGTGCAAACGTCGTAGGCGACCTCGAGCACAATTCCCTGTCCATGGAGGCGGGCGCAACCCTCGAGGGCAAATGCCATCGCGTCAACAAACACATCGACGCAAATGTAAACGGCTCCACCCAGGCGCACCAGGCCCGCAGGCAGCAAAAGATAAACGAGCCCATAACCTCCATCTAGATCCGGACGGCATCAACCTGGGCCGCCAGCGCGGCTTCCATAAACGCGTCCAAATCGCCGTCCAGCACCGCGCCCGGGTTTCCGGTCTCTACCGACGTGCGTAAGTCCTTTACCTTCTGGTAGGGTTGCAGGACGTACGAACGTATCTGCCTGCCCCATCCTATCTCGCCTTTGTCTTCGCGCAACGCCTGCGACTCCTCGCGCCGGCGTTGCGCATCCGCTTCGCGCAAGCGCGCGTATAGCATCTTCCAGGCCGATGCGTTGTTTTTGTGCTGCGAACGTTCATTTTGGCACTGCACGACTATCCCGCTCGGAATGTGTGTCAAACGAACCGCGCTGTCCGTCGTGTTGACATGCTGCCCCCCCGCCCCGCTCGCACGGTAGGTGTCAACACGAACCTCGGACTTGTCGATCTCGATGTCCTCTTCCTCCACAACGGGATAAACCCAAACACTCGCAAAACTCGTATGGCGTCGCGCGTTGGCATCGAACGGCGAGATTCGCACAAGTCTGTGCACGCCCGATTCCGTCTTCAACCATCCGTGCGCATTCAATCCCTCAATGAGCAGGGTCGCCGACTTGATGCCGGCCTCCTCGCCGTCACTGCGTGACAGCAAACCCACGCGATACCCCTTCGACTCCGACCAGCGCATATACATGCGCAGCAGCATCGCCGCCCAATCCTGGCTTTCGGTTCCGCCCGCGCCGGCATGAATCTCGAGATAGGTGTCGCCGCTGTCCGCATCGCCCGAAAGAAGGCTCTCCAACTCGCAACGGTAGGCATCCGAACGCAATGCCCGCAGGGCGGCCTCGGCTTCGGCAACGACGGCATCGTCGCCCTCTTCCTCGGCAAGCACGAGCAACTCCTTGTTCTCGCGCAGACGATCGCCCAAGCCTCGATACATGTTGATGTATTCCTCCACCCTCGCGCGTTCGCGCATCAACTTCTGCGCGCGCTCGGCATCCTCCCAGAGACTCTCGTCCTCTATGGTCTGCGAAAGCTCTTCAAAACGACGCTGCAACCCGTCCCAGTCAAAGATACCTCCCTAGAAGGCCAAGGGAACGCTCAATGCTCTCGATAATCTCTTGCGTCTCGCTACGCATCGTCATCCAGCCCCAGTAAAGATTGTCCGGGCTTTTGAAACAATTGTCCCGGAAGCGTTTCCCCTCCGCCGATGAAATCATCGTTGAGAATGTCAAAACCCGTCCCGCTCGGCGTGTTGGGACCCGAATCATCCAGCTTGAACGCCTCGAGGATGCTTCCCCTGGACCCCGGAGACACCTGCTCCCCCGTCGTCGAGTCAATGTGCATCAGGCGAATGCCCGAGGGAACGCGGAACGGCACCGGATGCTGCCCTTCCAGCGCCCGCGCCATGAACTCTTGAAACACCGGCGCCGCGACATTTCCGCCCGTCTCCCTGTTGCCCAGGGGGCGGGGCTCGTCAAAACCGATGTAAACGCCGACGACCAAATCGGACGAAAATCCGAAAAACCAGGCATCCCGCTCCTCGTTGGTCGTGCCGGTCTTTCCCGCAACGGGATGGGGCAGCGAACGCAGCGAGGTCGCAGTGCCGCGCTGCACGACACCCTCCAGCATGGAAACAATCTGGTAGGCCGTTTGCGGCGTCATCAACTCGGGGCGTTCGTCGTGCAAAACCGGCTCCCTGCTGTCGCGCCATGTGTCCTTCGAGCAACCGGAACAACGACGACTGTCAAAACGATGCAGCGTTTTTCCGTACCTGTCCTGGATGCGGTCGATCAGGGTCAACTCCACCTTGCGGCCGCCGTTCACAAAAGTCGCATAGCCGCTCGCCATCCGCATCAACGACGATTCTCCCGCGCCCAACGCCATCGACAACAGTGGCGGGAAATTCTCAACCAAGTCGAAATCGCGTAACTCCCTTGCAACATTGTCAATTCCCAGCGCATGCGCCAGCCGGACCGTCATGACATTGCGCGAATGCTCAATGCCCTTGCGCAAGGTCGACGGTCCGTAAAACTTGCGCGTGTAATTCTCCGGCTTCCAAATATCGAGGCCCTCGCCCGGATCAATCGCGACAGGGGCATCAAGCAGAATGCTCGCCGGCGTGTAGCCCTTCTCAAGCGCAACAGCATAAACAAACGGCTTAAAGGCGGAACCCGTTTGCCGCAGAGCCTGATGCGCGCGATTAAACTCGCTCAACGCATGGGAAAAACCTCCCTGCATTGCAAGAACGCGCCCGGTAAACGGGTCAAGGGCAACCAGCGCACCGTTTACTTCCGGGAGCTGCCGCAAGGTATAACGCGCGGACACGCCGCTCGCACCTCCCCCGATCGCCTCGACATAGATGACATCCCCCGGATCGAGAACATCCGAAACCTTCTCCGGTCTGGGACCGGTGATCTGGCCTTCAATCCACGGAGCGGCCCATTCGACTTCCTCGAAAGGAATAACTCCGCTCTCAATGCCCTCGGCGCGCCGACTGTTGAGAAGTCCGATTTTCGCTTCGCCGGCGGCAGCTTCCAGCACCACGGCCAAACGCCACGGTGCCAAATCTTCCGGAACGGGCACGTTCCCCAGCGCGGCCTGCCAATTCTTCCGCCAGTTCTTGTCGGCGGAAATGTTCGTCACCTCCCCCCGCCAGCCGTGACGGCGGTCATACGCAACCAATCCCGAACGCAACGCTCTTTGCGCTATCTTCTGCAACCGGGGCGACAAGGTCGAGCGAACCAGCATCCCCGCCTCGTATAAATCCTTTTCGCCGTATTCCTCGTGAAGCTCCCGGCGTATCTCCTCGACAAAATACCCCGCCCCGGACAATTGCGCCCCCCACTTGCGCTGCGATTCGGCCTCCAGCGGCGCCGAACGCGCAACCGTCGCCTCCAGATCGGAAATATAGCCTTCCTCGTACATCCGCGAAACGACCCAGTTCCTCCTGTCAAGCGCACGCACCTTTTCATGAACCGGATGGTAGTTCGCAGGCCCCTTCGCCAATGCAGCCAGATAGGCAATCTCGGCAATCGTCAATTCGTCCAGAGACTTGTTGAAGTAATTGAACGCCGCAGCCGCAATCCCGTACGAACCGAACCCGAGGTAAATCTCGTTCAGGTACAACTCAAGTATCCGCTCCTTTGGAAGCGCACGCTCGATCGATAAAGCCAAGAGAATTTCCTTGCTCTTGCGCTCCAAAGAAACCTCCCGGGACAGCAGAAAATTCTTCGCGACCTGCTGCGTGATGGTCGAAGCGCCGACCAGGCGCCTGCCGCTCGCCAGATTCGAGAGGTTGTGCGCCATCGCCCGCAAAATCCCCTTCGGGTCAATGCCGCGGTGCCGGAAAAAATTTTGATCTTCGGCGGAAAGAAAGGCATGAATGATTCTGTCGGGTATCGCGTCATAAGGAATATGGAAACGCCGCTCGCGCCCGTACTCCGCAAGCAAGGCTCCGTCGCCGGCATAAACGCGCGTCTGCATCGGCGGCTCGTATTCGAGAAGATAGCTGTGGTCGGGAAGTTGCCGTTGCCAGCCCCAAATCACGTAAAGCACCCACGCGCCTCCGACTATCGCCACCAGCGTGCAAAACGCCCCTCCGTAAAGAAGGACCCGCCACGTGGAAGTGCCGAAGGAAATGCGGGGGCGGCGAGCAAGCACAGAAGTAATGAAGCGAGTAGGCATGAGAAGTCCACCAATATTAAGAAATCATTCAGTCGCAGGCACGGCAAAGAAATCCCCCATCGCAAGCACAAATTGCCGGGCAACCATCCTACGCCAAGCCGACGAGACCATTCTACTCTCATCCTCGCGATTCGTCAAAAAGCCCAATTCCACCAAAACCGACGGGACATCGGGCGCTTTTAGGACGCGAAACCCCGCAAAACGGTGGCTTTTGCTCAACAGGGGGGTCTTTTCGCCGACGCGGTCGAGAAGCATACGCGCGAACTTCACCGACAAATTCTTGGTATCGCGCAGCGAGAGGTCAATCAAAATGTCGCGAACCTCGCCTTCCTCGCGGTCGAGGGTAACGCCAATCAGCGCATCAACGGCGTTTTCCTGCCTGGCGAGCGCGGCGGCTTCCCTGTCCGAGGCAACCTCGGAGAGCGTATAGACCGAAAATCCGCCGACATGCTTCTCCTTCAAGGAATCCGCATGAACCGATACGAACAAAGCCGCCTGCGATTCCCTTGCCCGCAGCACGCGCGAACCCAGACCAACTCCCATGTCACCCTCGCGCGTCAGCACGACGTGATATCCCCCGTGTTCGCGCAACTGCTTTGTCAGCTCGTGCACGAATTCAAGCACCACTTCCTTCTCCTTCGTTCCAAGAACTCCCAGTGCGCCCGGATCCGGTCCGCCATGCCCCGCATCCAGGACGACCACATGACGGGGAGGTGTTTGGCGGGGGATTGTTTGACGGGGGGTTGTTTCGGCGCGGGTGCGAGGCAAAGGAACGGAATCGGAAGCCCGGCTTGGAACCGAAGAGGAAGGAGGGGTTGCAGACGGAGCAAGGGGCACAGTTTCCAAAAAACCCTCTTCAATCCCGTCTTCGATGTCGCTTGCACCGACGCCCTCGACATCAACAACGATGCGAACATTCCTGTCCTGCTCCTTCGGCAGGAGAAAACTCCGCTTCACCCGGATGGGCTGCTCGCTTGTCACTACAACGCGCCCGCCGCCCGAAGCAAAACTCTCGTGACGGTACGAATTCAGCAACGTCGACAAAGTCAGGCGTCCCTGCCGCGGAAGCTCCCATTCATGCGTCGGCAGCACGACAACCAAACGCGGCGGAGACTCCAAAACAAAAACCTGATACGACAACACGTCGCTCATCTCCAGGACAAACCGGGTCTCGCCGTTCGCCTGCGTGCCCGCGCGAACCTCCACAATCGAGGGAACGCTCTGCGCCCGGGCTTCGCCGCAGGCAAAAACGGCAACCGCGAAAATCAAACAGGAAAAAAACTGCAAAACCGTTCCTTTCAACCTCGAATCTTCCTTTTAATCATGAAACAGGGTATCCTATGCTAAAATAGCACAGCATCTTTCTCCAAGCCTAAACATATACACCATGTCCGAGATTCTCGCCTCCCCCGCCGATACCCTCGACGCATGCACGCAAATGCGTCCGTGGCGGCATATCCGGCGGCGAAAATGCTATCCCGTGCAAGTCGGCGGCATCACCGTCGGCGGCGATGCCCCGATCAGCGTCCAATCCATGACGAACACGCAAACCTCCGATGCAACCGCAACCCTCCGGCAGATCGAGCAAATCCAAAACGCCGGCGCGGACATCGTGCGGGTCTCCTGTCCCGACGAAGACTCCACCGTCGCGCTTCGGGAAATCGTCCGCCAAGCCGACATTCCCGTCGTTGCCGACATCCACTTTCATTACCGGCGGGCCATCGAAGCCGCAAACGCCGGCGCCGCCTGCATCCGAATCAATCCGGGAAACATCGGCGACGTCGGCCGCGTGCGCGAAGTCGTCAAAGCCGCGCGCGACAACAACTGCTCGATGCGCATCGGCGTCAACGGCGGCTCCCTCGAGCGGCATCTCCTCGAACGCTACAAAGAGCCCTGTCCCGAAGCCATGGTCGAAAGCGCTCTCGCACATGCCGCAATCCTCCAAGACAACGATTTCCATCAATTTAAAATCTCCGTTAAGGCGTCCGACGTATTCCTTGCGACCGAATCTTACCAAATTCTCGCGGAAAAAATCGATTGCCCCCTCCATCTCGGAATCACCGAAGCCGGCGGCGCGGTCTCCGGCACGGTAAAATCCGCCATCGGCATCGGGATGCTCCTCCGCCAGGGCATCGGCGACACCATTCGCGTGTCGCTGTCCGCGGACCCCGTCGAAGAGATTAAAGCCGGTTTCGAAATCCTTAAATCGCTCGGATTGCGAAGACGCGGAGTGACGATCATCTCGTGTCCGTCCTGTGCAAGGCAGGGCTTCGACGTCATCAAAACCGTGGCAATTCTCGAGCGGCGGCTTGAGCACATCTCACAGCCCGTCACTCTTTCCATCATCGGATGCGTCGTCAACGGACCCGGAGAGGCGGCATTGACCGATATCGGATTCACCGGTGGGGGAAAAGACGCCGGAATGCTCTATGTTAACGGCAAAATCGACCATAAACTCTCCAATGATCAAATGATCGACAAACTCGTCGAGATGGTCGAGGAAAAAGCGCAACAAATCCACAATCAAAAATGATCGAGCGGAACCGCCTTAAAGAACTCATCGAGCGAAACGACGCTTTCCTCGACAAGATGAACGCAAACGCCGACCCGAAAGCGTACACCTCCCTTGCACGTGAATACGCCGCCCTCAACCTCAGCACGCTCGCGGCCAAAAGCAAGGAACTCCTCGACCTGGACGAGTCCGTCAAGGAACTGCGCGAACTCAAGACCGACGACAACGAAATCAAAGAGCTCGCGCGCGAGGAGATCGCGCAACTGAGCGAAAAAATCACAAACAAAGAACAGGAACTCGCACTCCTCCTGCTGCCGCGCGACAAAGCCGACGACAAGCCCGCGATCCTCGAAGTGCGCGCGGGCACGGGCGGCGCCGAGGCCGCCCTCTTCGCAGGCGACCTCTTTCGCATGTATCAACGATACGCGGATTTGCACGGCTGGAAGTTCGAAACCATCAGCGCCTCGGCCAGCGAAGCCGGCGGATACAAAGAAGCCATCGCATCCGTCTCCGGCAAAAGCGCCTTCGCGCGGCTCAAGCACGAATCCGGAACCCACCGGGTTCAGCGCGTCCCCGAAACGGAAGCGTCCGGACGCATCCACACCTCCGCCGCAACCGTCGCCGTGCTTCCCCAGGCCGAAGAAATAGATGTCAACATAGACGAAGACAAAGACCTCGAAATCCAGGTCTTCCGCTCAAGCGGACCCGGAGGCCAGTCCGTCAACACAACCGACTCCGCCGTGCGCATCAAGCATATCCCGACCGGAATCGTCGTCACGCAGCAAGACGAAAAATCGCAGCATCGCAATCGCGCCAAAGCCATGCGAATCCTGCGCTCGCGCATCTATGCCGCCCAGCGCGAACAAAACGAGCGCGAGCGCGCGGCCATCCGACGCGACAAGGTCGGGTCCGGCGACCGCTCCGAACGCATTCGGACCTACAACTTCCCGCAAGGACGCGTCACGGACCACCGCGTCGAACTCACACTCCACAAACTTCCCCGCATCCTTGACGGTGAAGCGCTCGACGAAATCATTGAGGCGCTGGCTGCACAAGAACAGGTCGAACGCCTCGAGGCGGCAACGCAATCCCCATGACCCCCGCGGCAGGAACGTCCGCATCCGCCTCGGCACCCGCCGGAGATCTCTGGCGCGCCCTCGCGCGGCAACTCGCCCGGGACGGAATCGAAACCGCAATGCTTGATGCCGAAATCCTCCTGCGCCATGTCACGGGATGGAGTCGGGAAACCCTGCTGCGCGCCCCCGAAGCCGTGCTTGACACCCTTCAACAACGGCGTCTCGCCGAGTTGGGAGAAAGGCGCCGCAGGGGCGTTCCGGTCGCAAGGTTAATCGGGCACAGGGAATTTTGGAGTCTCGAGTTTTTGCTCTCCGATGAAACCCTCGTTCCGCGTCCCGAAAGCGAAACCTTGATAGAAGCCGCCCTCAAGGGCGGCGGTAAAGACGATTCCCTGCGCCTGCTCGATTTGGGAACCGGATGCGGATGCCTGCTTCTCTCCTTGCTCCATGAATATAGACGCTCAAGAGGCTTGGGCGTCGACATCTCCGCGGGAGCCGTTGCAACGGCACGACGCAACGCCGAACGGCTCGGCCTCAAGGACAGGGCGCGCTTCCAAACGGGTAGCTGGAACATGCGCATGGATAACATCATTGGCGAGCGCTTCGATATTCTGGTCTCGAATCCTCCCTACATTCGAAGCGGTGAAATTGGCGGCTTGCAAAAAGAAGTGCGCGAGCACGATCCTCAAATCGCTCTTGACGGGGGCAGCGACGGCATGGATTCACTGCGCACAATCATCGCTGCAGCACCGAAACTCCTGCGCCCGAACGGACGTTTGCTTCTCGAAATCGGCGCAGGACAATCCGGAGAAATCGTCTCTTTCATGGAAAACCAAGCCTTTCAAAAAATTCGAAAACACAAGGACCTCGCAGGAATTGACAGAGTTATCGAAGGCGTCTCCCCAAAAACAACGGGAATTATTTAAGGAAGTTGCCGCCGGGCAATCCGTCATCGAATCTCCCGAGCCCCGGAGACATTGCGAACCTGGCCGCCACTGTTGTTGCGGACACGCAACGAAGTCCGGAACCGGGGGAATTTTGACGGTCGGCGGTTTACTTGATTCTCCCGACCAAAAAGGTGTCGGGAATCAGGGAGACGGGCCGCCGATTCGGTGCATTTGGATATTTTAAAACAATTGGACAAAAGCAGAATCCATAGTATGATTCGTCCTGCTAGGCGGATTTTGCGAAATTGTCGCAACTGCCGGCAAAGTCCAGTGACACTGCCGCACATTAACCAACAACAGGAATCATGAATAAAAACCAATACTCCAAACGCCCGCGCAACCGGGCGCGCAGACCTCTCAATACTCGAGGCGGATATTCTCCCAACCGCGTTTTCGAGAGCAACGGCCCGGATGTGAAGATTCGGGGAACCGCCATGCAGGTTCATGACAAATATCTCACGCTCGCACGCGACGCCCAGTCCAGCGGCGATAGAGTTGCCGCCGAGGGTTACTTTCAATACGCCGAGCACTACCAAAGACTCATCTCTGCCATGCACGAGCACAACGACAACGCCGCGCAACAGCAAAAAGACGGAGAAACCCGGGGCGAAGGCGACCAGCCCAATGGAGCTGCCCACGCCGAGCAGCCGCGTGAACATCCCCGTGAGCAGCTCCGCGAACAACCTCGCGCAAAACGCGAAGCGCGACCGCGTGATGACAGCCCCCGCAAGGAAAGTGCCCCTCGAGGCGGAAAGCGCCAGAGCAAAGCTAACAGTAAAGAAGAAGAGTAATCCTCAAGTTTGAGGAAGAACCTCCATCGCATCGCCGACGGCAATGTCACCGGACTCGGTTGCGCGGACATAAACTCCCAAATCACAATGGCCGAAGTTTTCGAACAGGGCGCGCACCAGTGACATATCCTTTGCGCCGGTGGCGGGATCAATGTTCACTGCGGCGCATCGTTCAATGGGCTCGCGCACTTCGACGCGCGCTTCTCCTCCCAGACGAATATCCCGCCCGACCCACTTGAACTCCTCCCACGGCGTCTCTCCCTGAAAATAAATGTTCGCGCGGAAGCGGGACGGATCAATACGTGCGCCGACGACCTCTTCCAGCGCGGCAATTGATGCCAGATTGATCAACGATAAAAACTGTGCATGTCCCATATAGGAAAAGTCCGCACCTTCGCGTTCGACATTCCTCTCGACGATGCGCAAACCTCCGCGGATGGTTTCGCCCATATGCTCGACCAAAAACGACTCGATGTCCCTGCGCTCGGCGTCGTTGTTTAAGTGTCCTGAAGCAACTTCCTCGCCCTGCCGGTACAATCGCAACAGGCGGCTCGAATCATCGAAGCGGCTCTGCAATTCTCCAATCTTCGGATTGCGCGAGAGCGTCAGATAGTTCAACGTCACATTCGGCGAGGGCGGCGCATCCGCCGGGGCGGACATCTCATGCAGAACGGCATAGATGCGGTCGCCCGGCATCACACTCGAAGCCCCCAGATGCGCATGTGCATGCATCGAAGCGCTCATGCCCTTCACCGGATATGTCTGTAAAGCCGTAATCTGCATATCAAACCTCTTGCAAAAATGCTACCGCAACACCATATAACAGACATGGATATGGAACGGTACACTGAACGAGTCAAGGGGTTTCTTATTGCCGCCCAAAACCTGGCGCGCAACCGCAGCCATCAACGCTTGTTGCCCGAACATTTGTTGAGCGTGCTGCTTCACGACGAACAAGGACTCGCGGCAAACCTTGTGCAAGCCGCGGGAGGACGCGCCGGAGATGCGCTCGCGGAAGTCGAGGCGCATCTCGCCAAACAGCCCAAAGTCTCCGGCGATGCGCAACTCTACTTCGACGACTCCACCCGCCGAATCTGCCAGCATGCCGAACAACTCGCGCAAAAAAGACAAGACTCCTTCGTCACCGCCGAGATCATGCTGCTCGCATTGATCGAAGCGGATGGAACAAAAGCCGGCGACATCCTCAAGAAAGCGGGTATCACGGCAAAAGCGTTGGAAAACGCCATAGAGTCGCTTCGAAAAGGACGAAAGGCGCAGTCGCCCACGGCGGAAGACTCCTACGATGCGCTGAAAAAATTCACCCTTGACCTGACCGAACGAGCCGAACGCGGCAAACTTGATCCCGTCATCGGAAGGGAAGAAGAAATCCGCCGCATCATCCAGGTGCTCTGCCGCCGCACCAAAAACAATCCCGTCCTGCTTGGTGATCCGGGCGTCGGCAAAACCGCAATCGTCGAAGGACTCGCACGGCGCATCGTCCATGGCGACGTCCCCGAACGCCTAAAGGACAAAAAACTCCTCACCCTCGACATGGGCGCACTCATCGCGGGAGCAAAATTCCGCGGCGAGTTTGAAGAACGACTCAAAGCCGTCCTTAACGAAATCGATGCCGCCGCCGGCGAAATCATCCTCTTCATTGATGAAATCCACACGCTCGTGGGCGCGGGCGGAAGCGAAGGGGCCGTTGATGCATCCAACCTCATGAAACCCGCGCTCGCGCGGGGCGACCTCCACTGCGTCGGCGCAACCACCAAGGACGAATATCGCAAATATGTCGAAAAAGACGCGGCCCTCGCGCGACGCTTCCAGCCGATTCACGTCAACGAATCCAGTGTCAGCGACACGGTGTCAATTTTACGCGGGTTGAAAGAACGCTACCAGACGCACCACGGCGTGCGCATCTCGGACGCCGCGATTATCGCGGCGGCAAGTCTTGCGCACCGATACATCACCGATCGCTTCCTCCCGGATAAAGCCATCGATCTTGTTGATGAAGCTGCAAGCCGGGTCCGCATGCAAATGGACTCCAAGCCCGAAGAACTCGATGAACTCGACCGACGGGTTATCCAGTTAAAGATCGAGCGCGAGGCCCTGCGCAAGGAAACGGATGGCGCATCGAAAGAAAGACTCAAGCGGCTCGAGCGCGAACTCGTCGATCTCGAGCAAGAACAACTCGAGAAAAACGCGCAATGGGAACAGGAAAAATCCGAAATTTCCCGCGGTCAGGATTTAACCAAGCGCCTCGAACAAGCCCGCATTGACCTCGAACGCAACAAGCGTGAAGGCCGCCTGGAGCAAGCCAGCGAGCTGGCATACGGGGTCATTCCCGAATTGGAGAAAAAAATCGAAGAAATGGAATCGAGCGCGCACTCGCCTCTCCGTGAAGAGTTGGTCGGCGAAGATCAAATCGCCCACGTGGTTTCGCGCTGGACCGGCGTGCCGGTCGAGAAACTCCTCGAAGGCGAACGCGAAAAACTCCTCAACATGGAAAATGAACTCGCCAAGCGCATTGTCGGGCAGGACGAAGCCGTCCGCGCGGTATCGGACGCGGTTCGGCGCGCACGAACCGGTCTGCAGGACGCATCGCGTCCGATGGGTTCGTTCCTCTTCCTCGGCCCTACCGGCGTCGGCAAAACCGAACTCACCAAGGCGCTCGCCGGGTTTCTCTTTGACGATGACAGCGCAATCTGCCGGCTCGACATGTCCGAATACATGGAAAAGCACTCCGTCGCACGCATCATCGGAGCGCCGCCGGGATATGTCGGCTATGAAGAGGGCGGCGCGCTCACCGAAGCCATCCGCCGCAGACCCTACCAACTCGTGCTGTTCGACGAAATCGAGAAGGCGCATCCCGGCGTCTTCCATATATTGTTGCAGATTCTCGATGACGGACGCTTGACCGACGGACAGGGCCACCTCATCGACTTTTCCAATACCCTCATCGTGATGACATCGAACCTCGGTGCCGAAGTGCTCGCGCAACAACCCGAAGGCGGTGACAGCACGGATGTGCGCGAACAAGTCATGGAACGCGTGCGGGGGCATTTTAGTCCGGAATTTCTCAACCGCCTCGATGAAATTATCCTGTTCCACCGGCTTACCCGCGGACAAATGAACGCGATCGTCGATATACAAATGGAACGTGTTGAGAAACTCCTCGAGACGCGCTCCATGGCCATTAATCTCGCACCCGAAGCAAAGGAGTGGATCGCCGACAAAGGCTTCGATCCCGTCTATGGCGCAAGACCGCTCAAACGCATCATTCAAAGGCACATCCAGGATGCACTCGCACGCAAGATCCTCGAAGGCACCCTCAAAGACGGCGCAAAAATACGCGTCTCTCTAGACGATAATGCCCTTGCATTCAACCATAATGCGCCCGACAATGAGAACCTCAAACGCGCAAGTTAAATAGGAGAGTCCATGAATCGGGAAGTCTTCATCACCTGTGCCGTGACCGGCTCGGGCGATACCGTCGGCAGGCACCCTGCCATCCCTGTCACGCCTGAGCAAATCGCCGCCGCCGCACTTGAGGCGGCGGATGCCGGTGCGGCCATCGCCCACATCCATGTCCGCAACCCCGAGACCGGAAAAGGCTGCCGCGACGTCCATCTCTATCGCGAGGTTGTCGAGCGTGTACGCTCCGGCAATCGCGATGTCATCATCAACCTCACCTCCGGGATGGGCGGCGACATGGACATCGGCACCGGCGAAACACCCCTCGAACTCGGTGAAAACACGGACCTCGTCGGTCCCATCACACGGCTTGCACATGTGGAAGAGTTGTTACCGGAGATATGCTCGCTTGATTGCGGCACGCTGAACTTCGGCGACGGGTCCATGATTTTCGTCTCCACGCCCGACATGTTGCGTGCCGGGGCCAAACGCATCCGCGAACTCGGCGTTCGTCCCGAACTCGAATGTTTCGACAGCGGGCACGTTTGGTTTGCCGAACGCATGCACAAAGAAGGCCTTCTTGAGGATCCGGCCCTCTATCAAATATGCTTGGGCATTCCGTGGGGTGCACCTGCCGATACTGCCGCAATGATGAGCATGCGCGACCGCATCCCCGCCGGAGCAGTGTGGTCGGGCTTTGGCATTGGCGCGGCACAAATGCCGATGGTCGCACAAGCCGTCTTGCTTGGCGGGAATGTGCGCGTTGGACTCGAGGACAACCTCTGGATCGAGAAAGGCGTTCCCGCTTCCAACGGTTCGCTGGTGGAAAAAGCCGTCACCATTATCGAGAACATGGGTGCGCGAGTCATCAGCCCGGAAGAAACACGCAAAAAGCTTGACTTAAGACAGCGGAAATGATAGACTTACCAAGTAAGAAACGTAAACCTAACGCTAGGGGCATAATACATGAAGATTACTGTGGGAATCATTAGCTTCATTGGTGGGGCTGTGGTTGTTTATTTGTTCATTTCGCTTGGTATTCTCAACAGCATCCCGGGCATTCAAGAGGAAGTGGATTTCAAATTACCTGTCTACATTAATTTCATTGGTGTGATGATGACAGCCATCACGGTGGTTCTGACAGCTCTTGCTATTGGGATTACGGTCGTGGCAGTATTCACTTTCCGTGAAATCAAACAGGAAGCACAAAAATCTGCAATCACCAAGATAGAAGAGACACTGACAGAAAAGTATGTAAAAGATTTTGTCGCCAGAATTGTATTCGCTGGAATTGGACCAGAGCAACAAACACCAAGTGATAGGGAAAGTTCTCCTTCGAACGATACAAATGCAAGTTAGGAGCCAGGAACAATGAAACCAAAAGAGTGGAATCGCTTAAGCCAGGAACACCGAGAAATACTCGAAAAATATTTATCAGAATATCCTGTAAAGGTGGGACAAATAGCAAAAGAACTGAATGTGAAGATTAAGGTTTCCGGTATGCCTACGGGGATTTCTGGGCAGATTAAGAATGAAGAAAGCGGATATATCATTCGGGTAAACCGCTATGAAGCACGAGAGCGGCAAAGATTCACTATTGCTCATGAGCTTGCACACTTTATGCTTCATAAAAAATTAATCGACATATCCGCTGAAGGAATTACCGACAATGTTCTGTATAGGTCCGGTGCACCAGAAAACACCGAATATGAGGCTAACCGTTTAGCTGCGGAAATTGTTATGCCGACGTCTCAAATTGAAGAAACGCTGCGTGAAAACTTCAATAAAACGGTAACTGAAGAGACAATCGAAAATCTCGCAGAGCGATTTCAAGTTTCGAAGGCTGCAATGGAAATTCGCTTGAGTAACTTCTCGTAAAAGTCTCGGGAAGGCGCTAAGTAAAATGTTCCCGAAGAACTACGTGCCCACCTTAGCGATGCGTCCTAGTGAAATGAAGGGACTTGAGTTCTTATCGGGAAAAATTAAAGATCGAATGACACCTTGTATCCTGCTAGCTCCCTGGGTCGGCACTAGCTCCTTAAAACGCGCCATTGAACGTGCAGAAAAAGCTTTTCCAAATCGAAATTACTTTCTAGACATAGATAGAGATTACCAGTACACCAACCTGGACGACCCCGCACAAAAAGAATTAAATTATTTATCTGACCCTGCAAATTGGACAGAGTGGATTGAGTTTATTAAGGATAGCGATCACATATTTCCTTGTATCCAAGTTAAAGGCAAAAGTGAAATAGAAATCAGACAACAAATCGAAGCCACACAAAAACTTGGAAGACAATACTGCATGAGAATTGAGATTAACCGATTTCCAGATAATTTTGATAAAATTGTTTCTGCATTTACCGTTGCAGGCTCGGCAGATTTCACTGTTATTCTGGAAGGAGGGTGGACGGAAAATGTGCTCAGCCTCTCTGTTTGGTTTGACGGATTGATAACCGGAGGATTGCAGAGAATAGATGCCAGTATTCCCGTCGTTGTTTCATGCGCGTCAATACCTAAAGAATTCTCTCGTTTTAGCGGCATCAGCCCAGTTCAATTTCATAATAGGCAGTTAGTGCAACAACTCCAACAAAAATCAAACCGATCTTCCATTATCTATGGTGATTGGGGCAGTACACGCCCTCGAGAAGGCAATGATTTTGCCCGCCTTCCCAAAGATCGAATTGACTACCCTTTAGACGATACTTGGTATATCGTGCGAAATTTAAACGAAGGATGGGATTTTAAAAGAGCAGCGCAAGAACTTATCCACAACAAGGAAATTTGGGATGACGATTTAGACACCTTGGGTGTGGAAATGATTCGTCGAACTGCTACCATTGGCAAGGAAATTGGCATCGACTCCTCTCAAAAAAATACAACTTCGCGTGTAAACATCCATTTGCATCGACAGGCACTCTACGGACAAGACGATACACATGGAATGAGTTTTGACGATGATTGGGAAGACTAAACGAGTTTAACCCCTTTTTGTGCAAACGCTCCATGGACTTCTCTCTTACTAGCGAACAACAACTCATCGTTGACACCGTGCGCGGATTCGTAGAGCGGGAACTTTATCCCCACGAGGACGAGGTTGAACGCACCGGCGTTGTCCCCGAAGAGCTCGGACAAGACATTAAGCGCAAAGTCAACGAGCTCGGTTTTTTCGCACCGAACCTTCCGGAGGAAGTCGGCGGCGGGGGACTTTCGCCCCTCGACTTTACTCTGCTCGAGCGCGAACTCGGACGCGCATCCATGGCGCTTACGGTGTTTTGGGGCAGACCCTCAGGCATTCTTATGGCTTGCAACAACGCGCAACGGGACAAATACCTCTTCCCTGCGGCGCGTGGCGATAAGTTCGACGCCCTTGCGATGACGGAACCCTCCGCGGGATCCGACATCCGCTCGATGAAATGCTCCGCAAAACGAGAAAACGGCGACTGGATCCTCAATGGATCGAAGCACTTCATCAGTCACGCCGACATCGCCGATTTCATCATCGTGTTTGTCGCAACCGGCGAAGAGGACTCGCCGAGGGGCAAGCGTAAAACCATCACTTGTTTCCTCGTTGACAGGAACACGCCGGGCTTTCATATCCAACCGGGATACAATTCCGTATCCCATCGCGGTTACCACAATTGCATCCTCACCTTCGACGACTGCCGCCTTCCGGACGAACAAATCCTCGGCGAGGCCGACCGCGGACTCGAACTTGCCAACGAATGGCTGTTCGCGACGCGCATCACGGTTGCCGCAATGGCGGTCGGGCGCGCCCGCCGCGCCTTTGACATCGCCCTCAATTATGCGTCCCAGCGCGAGCAATTCGGTCAAACCATCGGCAAGTTTCAGGGTGTCTCGTTTCAACTCGCCGATCTCGTCACCGAAATCGACGCCGCCGACTGGCTCACTCTCAACGCCGCGTGGCGGCTCGAAAACGGCCTCCCGTGTAACCGCGAAATCGCGTCGGCCAAACTTTTCGCGACCGAAATGCTCGCGAAGGTCACGGACACCGCAATTCAAATACACGGCGGCATGGGATTGATGGACGACCTTCCCCTTACACGCTTCTGGCGCGACGCCCGGGTCGAACGCATCTGGGAAGGCACCTCCGAAATCCAGCGGCACATCATCAGTCGTGACCTGCTGCGGCCGCTCGGCTCGTGAATGATGCGCAAGCGCGACCTTTCCCGGCTGCTTCGACCGCGCTCCATTGCCCTGATCGGCGGCGTTGAAGCTTCCGAAGCGCTGCGGCAATGCCGCCTGCTCGGATTCGAAGGGGATATCTGGCGAATACATCCGGAAAAACAGGAAGACCAGGGCGTCAAATGCATCAAGGACGTCGCTGATCTCCCCTCCCCTCCCGATGCCAGTTGGATCGGGGTCAACCGCGAGGCAACCATCGGCGTGGTCAAGACGCTTGCCGACATGGGCGCGGGCGGGGCAATCTCGTATGCCTCCGGCTTCAACGAAACGAGCGACGACAAGGGCGATTCGCTCACGCAGGCGCTTCTTGATGCTGCCGGAGACATGCCTCTCGTCGGGCCCAATTGCTACGGCCTCGTCAACTATCTCGATGGGGCGCTGTGCTGGCCCGACCAGCAAGGCGGCGAAAGACTTGAACGCGGCGTCGCATTGTTGTGCCAATCTTCCAACATCGCAATGAACATGACGATGCAGCGCCGAGGCACGCCGTTTGCGTATATCGCGGCGCTCGGCAACCAGATACAGATCGACTTTTGCGACATTGCCGAATCCCTGCTTGACGACAAACGTGTCACCGCCATCGGACTCCATATCGAAGGCATCCGTGACATTGGCAAGTTCGCACGCCTCGCACGCAAAGCACGCGAAAGCAACATTCCCGTCGTCGCCATCACGGTGGGAAAGTCGGAACAGGCGCGTGTGGCAAAACTCTCGCACACCGCGTCGCTGACCGGCGAACACCGCATCATGGAGGCTTTCTTCGAGAAAATCGGAATCCCCTTGCTGCCCTCGCTTCCCTCGATGCTGGAAACGCTCAAGCTTCTGCACGCCCACGGCGCTCTCAACGGCAGGGATATCTGCTCGTTCAGTTGTTCGGGCGGCGAAGCGGCCCTGATGGGCGATGCCGCCTTCGAACATGGACTTAACTTTCGCGCACTTGACGCAAGCGCAATCGAGCGCGTCAAGGCCACGACCCATCCGCTCGTCCACGTCGCTAACCCTCTCGACTACCACACTTTTGACTGGGGAAAAGAAGAGCGCTTGCGCGCAACTTTCGCCGCCATGCTGGAGGAGCGTTTCGACCTTTCCCTGCTCGTGCTGGACTTTCCGCATCCCCAACGCTGCGTTGACGCCAACTGGATGCCCGCCGTGCGGGCTCTCCGGGATGCATCCGCCGCAACAAACGCTCCGTGCGCGGTTGTCGCGACGCTCCACGAAAACATGCTCGAGCACCACGCCCGCGATCTTCTTAAGAAAGGCATCGCGCCTTTGTGCGGAATCGATGACGCGCTGACGGCGGTCGATGCCGCCGCACGCATCACGCAAGCATGGCGCAAGCCTTTCCCCGAAGACATGCAGGCGCCTGCTCGACTTTTCGGCGAGGCAACCCTCCTCGATGAGTGGGATGCCAAGCGTTTGCTGAAAAAGTTTGCGCTCCCGGTTCCCGAAGCGGAAAAACTGACCGGCGTTAAAGGCGCGCGTGCGGCGGCGGAAAAACTCGGTTATCCGGTTGTCGCAAAAGCGCTGGGCCTGGCGCACAAGAGCGAGCACCAGGCCGTGCGCCTTAACATCCGCAATGCGGAGGAACTCGAGGAAGCCGTAGAAACGCTCCTGCCGCTCGGCAAAGGCGTGCTGGTCGAGCAGATGATTGAGGGTGCCGTCGCGGAAATGATTCTCGGCATTCTTGCCGACCCGGACTACGGCCAGGTGATGAGCATCGGCGCGGGCGGCATCTGGACGGAAATGCTCGCGGACACGCGTCTTGTATTGTTACCCGCCCGGCGCGAAGACATCGCCGAAGCCGTCGCCGGCCTGCGAATACATCCGCTGTTGCAGGGCGCCCGCGGAGGCAAGCGCGCCGATATCGATGCTATCATTGACGCGGCAATGTCGTTGCAGGCGTTCGCGCGCGAGCACCGGGGCAGCCTCGCCGAACTGGACATCAACCCCTTATTGGTCCGCGCCGAACACAGCGGCGTGGTCGTGGCGGACGCGCTCGTGCGCGTCCACAAATAAACGGAGGAGGAAGCATGAGTGAAGTGGTAAGCACAAAGCGTGAAGGCGCGATATTGGAAGTTGTTCTTGACCGCCCGAAGGCAAACGCGATTGATTTGGCAACGAGCCGGATGCTGGGCGAAGTCTTCCGCGACTTTCGCGACGACTCCGGCTTGCGCGTCGCAATATTGTCGAGCGCGGGAAAAAAGTTTTTCTCGGCAGGATGGGATTTAAAGGCGGCGGCGGACGGCGATGCGGTTGACGGCGACTACGGCGTCGGCGGATTCGGCGGCCTGCAGGAGTTGCGCGGCTTGAACAAACCGGTGATAGCGGCGGTAAGCGGCATGGCGGTCGGCGGAGGCTTCGAATTAGCGCTCTCGGCCGACCTGATTTACGCGGCGGAGCACAGCAGTTTTGCGTTGCCGGAGATACGTGCGGGAACCCTCGCGGATGCGGCGACCATTCGCCTGCCGAGACGCGTTCCCTATCATATTGCGATGGACCTGTTGCTGACGGGCCGCTGGATGGATGTCGCCGAAGCCGAACGCTGGGGCTTGGTAAACGAAGTGTTGCCGGGCGATAAGTTAATGGAACGTGTCCGCGAGACCGCGCAACTATTGGCAGACGGACCGCCGTTGGTGTTTGCCGCGATTAAAGAGGTAATGCGGGAAAGCGAATCAATGTCATTCGGGGATGCAATGAACCGAATTGCCCGGCGCCAGTGGGACACGGTCGACCGTCTTTATGACAGCGAAGACCAGATGGAAGGCTTCCGCGCCTTTGCAGAAAAGCGCGATCCGGTCTGGCGCGGACGCTGACCATGCGAATCAATCACGAAAGTTAACATACTGCAGCGGCAGTTCCAGCGACATCTCTTTAACCAGCGCAATGACGTCTTGCAGGTCGTCGCGCTTTTTTCCTTCGACGCGGATTTCCTCGCCGCGTGCGGATGCCTTCACCTTCAACTTGCTGGCCTTGATGCCTGCCATGATTTTTTTGCCGGTATCGCGGTCGACCCCCTGGCGCAGAGCCGCGTGCTGCCTGACCGACTGTCCCGCGGCACGCTCGAAATTGCGATAATCGAGCGCACCGACTTCAATTCCCCGGCGCGCAAGATGCCCCTGCAGCATTTCCCGTAATTGCCGAAGTTTCAACTCGTCGTCCGCGAGCAGAACAAGTTCGTTCTCGCGCCGTTCGATGGAGCATTTCGCCCCTTTGAAGTCATAACGCTGGGCGATTTCGCGCGCAACATTGCCCAGCGCGTTATCAACTTCGCTAACTTCCACCCGTGAAACAATATCGAAAGAAGGCATGATTCGCCCATGTTAATATGAATAAGCGTTAATGTGAATGAAAATTAACCTTTGAAACGCTCGAATTGCCGAAGTTCTTTCGCAATGCGTTCGGCACGCATCCGCACCTCCCGCAGACGCCCCCGCGGCCTCAAAATTGACGCTCCTCGAATTCTCCCGCGCACGTTCGTGGCTTCGCGTTCGTGCCATAGACCCGCATTGCAGCGGCATCTACCGCATGGCGTCTTTCAAAATTTTTGCGAACGAGCGGGTCCGTGAAAGTTTCATTCACATGGATGCAGCCCCGACATTGTTTCCCATTTTTTACAACCCAAACACCACGCTGCATCGAAATGCTCTTTATCGTGATTTTGATGTCGAAAGGTTAACTTTACATTGGCGCGGGAATTCCCAAAATAGACATTAGAAACCTTTTTGTAAGTATTGTTAATCAGAGTTAACCCTGATGGCGAGATTCGCAACTTTACACAGAAAGGAAACCCATGCGCATTTTATTCATTGAAGACAACCCGGAAACGGTTCGTAGTGTCGAATTAATGCTGAAGTCGGAAGGAGTTCACCTGCATACGGCCCGCCTCGGCGAAGAGGGCATCGAACTTGGAAAATTGTACGAGTACGACCTCATCCTTTTGGATTTGAATCTTCCCGACATCAACGGAGAGGAAGTGTTGAAAACTCTGCGGCGCAACAAAATCTCCACGCCGGTGTTGGTGCTGTCGGGGGTTAACGGCGTGGACACCAAGGTTAATTGCCTGAGCATCGGCGCGGACGACTATATGACGAAGCCGTTCCACAAGGCGGAGTTGATTGCCCGCATTTATGCGATCGTGAGACGCTCGACGGGACACGCCGAATCCGTCATCCGCACCGGACGTTTGGAGGTCAAGATTGACACCAAAACCGCATCGGTCGAAGGCAGGCAAATCCCCCTGACCGGCAAGGAATTTCAAATGCTGGAATTGCTGTCGATGCGCAAGGGCATAACGATGACGAAGGACATGTTCCTGAACTATCTCTACGGCGGGATGGATGAGCCCGAGTTGAAGATCATCGATGTGTTCATGTGCAAACTGCGCAAAAAAATCGCGGCGGCAACCGGCGGCGAAAGCTACATCGGCACGGTCTGGGGCCGCGGGTATGTGCTGCGCGACCCGGTCGAGGAAGAGAGCCTCGAGCCGATGCGCGCCATCGCTTGACGCCTACACTCCCCGCAGAACGCCTCCCACGGATGCACCGGCTGCGGCAACGACCTTGTCGCAGAGCGTTTTGATTTCCTCGTCGCGTAATGTCCGCTCTTTCGGACGAAAAACGACTTCGATGGCGAGCGACTTTTGCGTGTCCTTGAGTTCACCGCCCGTGAAGACATCAAACAGGCGCACATTGTCAATGGCGGCCACGGCAATGATATCCTTGTCGAGTGCTTGAACGGCGCGGAGCAAGTCTTGCGCTCGAACATCCTGTTCGACGACAAAGGCAAAGTCTCTGCGCACGAGGGGCAGATCCGAAGATTTGAGCGCGCCGCGTTTGCGCGACATTGACGGCAGAAGATCAACGAAGACCTCGAACGCCGTCACCACGGCCGACAATCCCATCTCCTCCAGCAATGCCGGATGAAGTTCGCCAAAGCGGGCGAGCTGGTGCTTCGGGTTGAGGGACAACACGCCCGAACGTCCCGGGTGGTACCATGACGGCGCGTCGGCCTCGCATCGAAGTTTTTCCATGGGCGCTCCGAGAGATTGCAGAACGCTCCATGCATCCGCCTTTGCATCGAAGACATCCGCGGCGCTTGCATTCTCGCGCCAATGCCGTCCATGACCGCCGCCTCCGACAAGACCGCAACGAACGCCCGCAACACAGAAACGCTGCGCTTCGGCTTCGATGCCGAGGTAACCGAAACCGGTCTCGAACAGCGCGATGTTATCGGCACCGCGATCGAGATTGCGCTGGACGGCACGCGCCAGCCCCGGAAGCAGCCCCGGCCGCATGGTGCTCATGGCAGAGGAGATGGGGTTGGCGAGCGGCAGGCTTTCGCTGCCGGATTCTTGAAAACGCGCGGCATCTTCGGCATCGACGAAAGACCACAGCACCGCTTCCATCATTCCGCGTTCGGACAAGGCGCGTCGAATAAGCCGCAGGCGTCTTTGCTGCTGCGTGAGGACGGGACGAGGCGAATCCTGTTGCGGCAGCGGCGTCGTCTCGATGTTGTCGACGCCGTCAATGCGCAGAACCTCCTCGACCAAATCCTCCCGGGCGTGGACATCGACGCGGTGGCTTGGAGGCGTTGCAACAATGTCTTCGTTCTCGCCTTCTTCCTTTTTGACATCGAAACCCAGCGCGGCGAGCGTCTTGACGATTTTCCCCCGGGAGTATTCCCTTCCGGTGATGCGTTTGCATTCACCGCGGGGAAGCGTGACGGGAACGGGTGCGGGGGCGGCCCTCCCCGCCTGCGTGCTTGCGCTGGCTTCCCCGCCGCAGAGCGAGAGAATCATGTTTGCGCCGAGATCGCAGCCGGCGGAAGCGAAAGCCGGGTCAACGCCGCGTTCGAAACGGTGGCGCGCATCCGATGCAATCGCGAGGCGCCGACCTGTTCTGTGGATTCGTGCGGGATCGAAATAAGCACTCTCAATGAGGACGTTCGTGGAATTTGCATCGATGGCGGAACTCTCGCCGCCAATGATTCCACCCAGTCCCAATACGCCGTTGTCATCGGCGATAACGCACATGTCTTCGTCAACCTCGTAATTTTTGCCGTCAAGGGCGTCGAAACGCTCGCCCTTCCGGCCGAGACGGGCGCGCACGGATCCGGCAAGCTTGTCGGCGTCGTAAACATGGAGCGGCCTGGCACGATCGAAGGCGATGTAGTTGGTGGTATCGACGAGAGCGTCAATGGGGCGCAGTCCTATCGCAATCAGCCGCCGCCGCAGCCACGGCGGCGAAGCCCGGTTCACCACGCCTCGAACATAACGCGCGACAAACAAGGAACAAGCCGAAGCGTGTTCCTTCGGAAATTCCAGTTCGATATCGACGGGACAATCGAACGAAGCTTTCGGCGCCTTGATGCTGTCGGGCTTGAGTTTTCCGATTTCCGCCGCGGCGAGATCCCGGGCGATGCCGCGCACGCCCAGGCAGTCGGGACGATTGGGCGTGAGGTTGATGTGGAAAAGCGTGTCATCCAGGCCGGCAACCTCGGCGTAACTTTTTCCCGGCGGCGCATCTTCGTCAATCTCGATGATGGCATCATGGTCGTCGGAGAGTCCGAGCTCGAACTCGGAGCAAAGCATTCCGTTGGACTCAATCCCGCGGATGGTCGCCGGGGCCAACGTCTTCCCGGTTGCGGGGATAACGGTTCCCGGAGGCGCGAACACGCCGCGCATGCCCGCGCGCGCATTCGGCGCTCCGCAAACGATTTGAACCTCCCCCTCTCCCGTTTGAACCCGGCAAAGTTTCAGCGAATCGGCGTTGGGGTGCGGTTCGGCTTCAATCACACGGGCAACGGTGAAAGCACGCAATTCCCTTGCATTGTCATGCAAGCCTTCAATCTCGAGTCCGAGGCGGGTGAGATGTTCGGCAAGAGCGTTGTCATCGACGTCGGTATCGAGGTGGTCGTCGAGCCACGAACGGGTGAACTTCACGGCGCAAGCCCTCCCTCAAGAGTGGGCGCATGGAGCGGCACAAAACCATAGTGCTGAATCCAGCGAACGTCTCCATCGAAGAAAGAGCGGAGATCGGGAATGCCGTATTTCAACATCGCAAGACGATCGATTCCCGCGCCGAAGGCAAATCCCTGGAAAGTGTCCGGGTTAATTCCGCAGTTGCCGAGAACTTTGGGATGAACCATGCCGCAGCCGAGAACCTCGAGCCAGTCCGTGCCCGTTCCGATTCGAATCTCTCCTTCAACACGCTCGCAGCGGACATCCACCTCGAGGGAAGGTTCGGTGAAGGGAAAATAGCTCGGGCGAAAACGCAGTTCGACCTCTGTTTCGAAGAAGGTTTCAAGAAAATGCTGCAGCGTCCATTTGAGATGCCCGAGGTGGATATCCGGGCCCACAGCCATTCCCTCAACCTGGTGAAACATCGGCGTATGGGTCTGGTCGGAATCGCGCCGATAGGTTCGCCCGGGCGCTACGAAACGAAAAGGCGGCTCCAGACGTTCCATGGCCCGTATCTGAACCGGCGAAGTGTGCGTGCGTAAAAGCCCTTTGTTTCCGGGGAGGTAGAAGGTATCGTGCATGTCGCGGGCGGGATGCGAATCCGCTATATTCAACGCCTCGAAATTGTAATATTCGCTCTCAATGTCGGGTCCCTGTTCCACGCCGAACCCCATCGAGGCGAATATCGCCAGAAGTTCGTCGCCGACCTCGGAGAGCGGGTGAATCCGCCCCCTTGAGGCCGCACCCGCCGTCACCGGCAGGGAAATATCGACTTTGTTGCGTAAAATCTCGGCGTTCCGGGCTTCAAGGCGGATGGCCGCGGCATGCTCCTCAATGGCCTTTTCGACCTCGGTCTTGAGGATATTGTATTGCTTGCCGGCGGTTTTGCGCTCCTCCGGGGGAAGTTCGCCGAGACTCTTCAAAAGCCCCGAAATGCGCCCGTTTTTACCCATCTCGCGGATGCGGATTTCCTCGATATCGCCCGCTGTCCGGGCGGTTTTGAGGCTCTCGATGACCTCGTGTTTGATGTTGTTGGTATCCATACTCAAGATATACGCATGAAAACTGCTTTTGGGAAGGGGGTTTATGTCGCAAAGCGGCTAATTTGGGCTCTTTTGCAACTCGGGGCGTTCTCGGAAATTTCCGCCAAAAGGCTAGCATTTTGGAAAAAAATGTGACAGAATTGACCCTGACTTGATTCAACCGCGTCTCAGTACGCGACTGGTGCTCTTAGAAGCTGATGTCGGGGGCATCGGTTGCGGGGATGAGTGCCTGAAAGCGTGGAGGAACGAGTCAGAAACCGAGAAAATAGGCGGGAATTCGCGACTCCCGACTCAAAATTTGGGAGTGAAAAGTGGGGTTCCAGGTGTGTCGTCAAAGCAAGTAGCACTATAGCGTTGAAGGGTTGTTCATGAGACAAATCGCGAGGTTTTCGTTGCTTGTCGCTTGCTCGGTGATGACCGCCGGTATCGATGGTGTTTTCGCGCAGACCAATATCCTGTCCGGCGCAAACGCGCGGACCGTAGGTTCGGATATTCCGGGTGGAGGCTTCGTCAGGGCCGTCGAAAGCACCGGTACGCAGCTACCGGTCCGTCTGCCCTCCGCTCCCGTTGAACCCAACGAGACCGCCGCAGTGCCGGGCAACAAGCCCGGAGATTCCCCCACACCCCGCGCACAATCCTCCCCGGGTAGCGGCGGAGATGCTTTTGGAACCGCATCGATACTGCGACAGTCGCAGGAACGGGGCAGTACGGTTGATCCTCCTCCCCAAGTCGCCCGACATGACACGAGCGGGTCCGACGTGCAAACAGGGCTCGTTCGACATACAGCGGACACAGATCCTCCGGGCAGCAATATCGACCTGTCATCACTCGAGTTATCAAATAATTTATCCACGGCATCGGGAGAAAATTCAGCCGCGCCAGGAAGTTCAGCCCGGGCAACAGGCACGAGTTCCACGATGGCGGAACAGGATGCGCAAGCAACAGGAGCGGGCGCAACCGCGCTGGGGCAGATATCGCTTGCGGCCGGGGTCAACACCACGACCCCCGGACAAGACGCGCGAACAAGAGGGGCGGATTCAACCGCGACGGGCCAGGCGTCAATTGCGGAAACGGCAAACAACCCCGACAACAGCGCCGAAGATGACGTCGCAACCCGTGCAACCGCGGCGGAACAAAATGCACGGACTACGAGCCAAAATGCAACCGCAACGGGTCAGCCCGCGCGCGCGACAGTGACCGACGCCGCTACCGTCGGACAAAACGCGCGGGCCCTGTTTGAAGGCGCAGCCGCCATCGGTAAAAACGCCCTTGCCAACAAGGCCGATACCACCGCCATCGGTGAAACCTCACAGGCAACCGGAGACCACTTCACGGCAGAGGAACAAAACGCGCAAGCAACAAACCAAGGCGATACCGCAACGGGTCAGACCGGGCGCGCAACCGGGACCGACACCGCGGCCGTCGGACAAAACGCGCGGGCCTTGTTTGAAGGCGCAGCCGCCATCGGTAAAAACGCCCTTGCCAACAAGGTCGATACCACCGCCATCGGTGAAACCTCGCAGGCAGCCGGAGACCACTCCACGGCAGAGGAACAAAACGCGCAAGCAACAAACCAAAGCGCCACCGCAACGGGTCAGGCCGCGTGCACGACCGGGACCGACGCCACGGCCGTCGGACAAAACGCGCAAGCAACGGACCAAAACACCTCTGCAACGGATCAGGCCGCATGCGCGGACGGAACCGACACCGCGGCCGTCGGACAAAACGCACGGGCCTTGTTTGGAGACGCAACCGCCATCGGTAAAGACGCCTTCACCACCGGCACTGACACCACTGCCGTCGGCGAGGCCACGCAGGCAAGCCGCGAGCGCTCCATGGCCGTCGGGCAGAGCGCAACAGCCCGGGGTGAAAATGCAATCGCAACAGGTCGGGAATCACTCGCGTTCGGAAGCAACACCACGGCCTTTGGACAAAAAGCGCAAACCGCCGCGAAAGATACAACCGCGGTCGGACAATTCGCACGAGCCGCGATTGAAAACGCAACCAACGTCGGTAGAGCCTCCACCACCGGGGAAATCAGCGCCACCGCCGTCGGCAGAGGGTCCACTGCAGCGGACACCGGTTCCACGGCGCTCGGCTCGGGCGCACAAGCCCTCGGAAGCAAATCTATCGCCATCGGCGGAACAAACGAAACGGAAGGCGCCGAAGCTGGCGCACGAGCCTCGGACAACAAAATCATCGCACTCGGAAACAGTGCGCGGGCTCTCACGGAAAGCACCATCGCCATCGGGGAAAAAGCCGTTGCGGGAACCGCCGACGATGAAGATAGCGCCGAAGATGAAACCAAAAACAACGAAATCGTCATCGGACAAGACACTCGGGCCGCAGACGAAGATACCGTTGCCGTCGGACAGAACATACGCGCTGAAAGCGACGACTCCGTCGCAATCGGAGAAACAACGCCGGACACGGATGGAAACGACGAGTCTGCGAACGCAGGCGGAAACAGAAACACGGTCGTCGGGGTCGGCGTGCAAACCGACGAAGACGACTCCACCGCCTTCGGACATTTTTCAACCGCAAACAAACTTAAATCGACCACTCTCGGACAAGGCGCACAAGCAACAAACATTCGCTCCACAGCAATAGGTCAGGTCGAGCGTGCAACCCGGACCTACACCACGGCCGTCGGACAAAATGCAAGATCCGTGTTT
The DNA here is from genome assembly GCA_026708545.1 of Hyphomicrobiales bacterium. Classification (GTDB taxonomy): domain Bacteria; phylum Pseudomonadota; class Alphaproteobacteria; order JAPOUT01; family JAPOUT01; genus JAPOUT01. The sequence goes on along the minus strand of JAPOUT010000071.1, from coordinate 10,117 downwards.
GAACACGCAACCGCTGTCGGTAAAGACGCCCTTGCCAATAAAGCCGACGCCACCGCCGTTGGCAAAGCCGCGCAGGCAACGCGGGAAGATTCAACCTCCCTGGGACAGGCATTACGCGTAACGAGCACCCGCTCCACGGCAACGGAGCCGGACGCGCAGGTCATCGCGATAGATTCAATCGCCGTCGAGCAAGACGTGAGAACCCTGTTTAAGGATACAACCGCCGTCGGACAAAACGCGAGGGCCGTGTTTGAATACGCGACCGCCCCCGGTCAGGAGGACCTTGCTGATAAAATCGCCATCACCTCCGTTGGTGAAACCGCGCAGGCAACCGGCAACCGCACGACCAAGACGGAGCAAGATGCACAAACAACGCGGGAAGATTCAACCGCCGCCGGGCAAGACGCCAGAGCCCTGTTTAAAAGCAGAACCGCCATCGGACAAAATGCAAGAGCCGTGTTTGAAGACGCGACCGCCCCCGGTCAGGAGGACCTTGCTGATGAAATCGCCACCGCCCCCGTTGGTGAAACCGCGCAGGCAACCGGCGACCGCGCGACCACGACGAGGCAAGATACGCAAACAACGCGGGAAGATTCAACCTCCCTGGGACAGGCATTACGCGCAACGGGCACCCGCTCCACGGCAACGGAGCAGGACGCGCAGGTCATCGCGATAGATTCAATCGCCGCCGGGCAAGACGCGAGAGCCCTGTTTAAGGGCACAACCGCCGTCGGACAAAACGCAAGGGCCGTGTTTGAATACGCGACCGCCCCCGGTCAGAAGGACATTGCTGATGAAATCGCCACCGCCCCCGTTGGTGAAACCGCGCAGGCAACCGACGACCGCGCGACCACGACGGAGCAAGATGCGCAAACAACGCGGGAAGATTCAACCGCCCTGGGACAGGCATTACGCGCAACGGGCACCCGCTCCACGGCAACGGAGCAGGACGCGCAGGTCATCGCGATAGATTCAATCGCCGCCGGGCAAGACGCGAGAGCCCTGTTTAAGGACACAACTGTCATCGGACAAAACGCAAGGGCCGTGTTTGAAAGCGCAACCGCCCCCGGTCAGGAGGACCTTGCTGATGAAATCGCCACTGCCTCCGTTGGTGAAGCCGAGCAGACAACCGGCGACCGCGCAACCGCAACGGATACCATGCTCATCAGACAATCCGCGCAAGCCCTCACGAGAGATCCAACCGCCGTTGGAGAAAACGCACAGGCCACCGAGGAGGGTGCAACCGCCGTTGGTAGAAACGCCATCGCCAACCGGGAAGACACAACCGCCGTGGGTGAAGGCGCACAAGCCAGCGGAACCAAAAACGTCGCCATCGGGCAAAACGCTCTCGCCGGGGACGAAGACAGTGAAACCTCCAACCTCGTCCGGGATGCAACCGCCGTCGGCACCAACTCGCGCGCGGTTGCGCAACAATCCTCCGCCTTTGGACGCGGCGCGACCGCAGCGAAACTCCGCGCAACCGCCCTCGGTGAATCCTCATTTGCCGACGGCATCGACTCAACCGCCGTCGGGCAGGAGGCCGCCGCAACGGGAACCGACTCGACCGCTCTGGGGCACGGCTCGTCGGCTTCCGGCCTCGGGGCCACTGCACTGGGTGAATCCTCACGCGCCAAGGGTGACGAAACCACGGCCGTCGGACGAGAGAGCATCGCAACAGGAACCTTCTCAACCTCGCTGGGTGCTTCCGCCAGAGCCCTCGCACGCGAGAGCGTCGCCATCGGACAGGACGCCGTTGCATCCGGCACACAAGCCACTTCGGTCGGTAACGACTCCGTTGCATCCGGCGCCGGTTCGACGGCTCTGGGTGAAGAAGCCCTCGCAACCGCCCATCAAGCCACCGCACTCGGACAACAGGCCACCGCTTCCGGAATCGCGTCCACGGCGCTAGGCACCCAATCCGCCGCCTTGGGATACGCATCCACCGCCATTGGTGTTGGCTCCCTCGCCTCGCACATCAACTCCGCGGCCTTCGGCGCGGGCGCACGAACCTACCGCGACAACCAGCAAATCTTCGGCGGCGACACAAACACCTACACCTTTCCCGGCATCGTATCCGACCTTTCCAAGCAAGAGCAGTCCGGACCGCTTGAGATCGTGACCACAGATCTCTACGGAAACCTCGCCACCGACGGCGGCGAAACCTTCCTGCAAGTGCGCCAAAACGCCGACGGCGTTGCCATCGCAATGGCATCGCAAGCCCCTCCCCTTTTCTTCAACGAAAAATACTCCCTAACCGCGGGATACGGGTATTTCGATACAAGCAACGCATTCGGCTTTGCGGGATCCTTCCGCATGACGCCGAACATCTATCTCTCCGTCGGCGGAGGCATCGGCATGGAAACTTCCATCGGAGGAGGACGTGCAAGCATCACCATCGTTAAAAGGCGATAGCTCCGGAGGGAAGGATTAAAGGCGGAAAACAGACCCGGCGATTCCGCGAGCGACGGCGGTGCGCCGTCGCTCCGCGAAGCGGATCCTCAAGCGTGCGAGCGTTTCGAGATTTGTTGCACCAGCGCCGCGAACGCATCCGGCTCGCGCACGGCCAAGTCCGCGAGCTGCTTGCGGTCAACCGCAACGCCCGATTTCGACAGCGCGTCCATGAAGCGGCTGTATGTCAATCCGTGCGAACGAACCGCCGCATTGATCCGCTGAATCCACAGCGATCGAAACACACGCTTGCGGTTGCGACGGTCGCGATAGGCATATTGCCCGGCGCGCTCGACCGCCTGCTTTGCAACACGGAAGGTATTCTTCCGGCGCCCGTAATAACCCTTCGCATTCGCAATCACCTTGCGATGCCGCGCATGGGTTGTCACTCCGCGTTTTACCCGAGCCATGGTCGCCTCACTTGTACGGTAAAAACGAACGGACGCGCGAAGCGTCCGAAGCGCTTACTATCTTCGTTCCGCGCAACGAGCGTATCTGCTTGGGCGAGCGCTTGATCATGTTGTGGCGCTTGCCTGCGTGGCCGCAACGCAACTTTCCGCTCGCTGTAAAACGAAACCGTTTCTTCGCCCCGCTCTTGGTCTTCAACTTCGACATGTCTTTCGGCTCCACCGAATCAGGAAAATCGCCGCCCCCCATGCACGGCACCCTAGTCATACGACCTTCCGGGGCAAAAAGCAACCCCGCCGGATGCAATAATTTTTTGCCCCCTCTCCATTGTCTCCAATCCCCGCTTGGAGTATAAGATAACCTCAATCCCACCCGCGAAGGCATCCATGAAAAACCGCAAGCGAATCTACGAAGGAAAGGCCAAACTCCTCTATGAGGGCCCCGAGCCCGGAACCCTCGTCCAGCACTTCAAAGACGACGCGACCGCCTTCAACAACAAAAAGCACGAAATCATCGAGGGCAAAGGCGTGCTCAACAACCGCATCTCCGAGTTCATTTTCACGCGCCTGAACCAATTCGGGATTCCGACCCACTTCATCCGCGCTCTCAACATGCGCGAGCAGCTCATCCGCGAGGTTAACATCATCCCCATCGAGGTCGTTGTCCGCAACATCGCCGCCGGAAGCATCTGCAAACGACTCGGACTCAAAGAGGGAACCGAACTCCCCCGTTCCATCGTCGAGTTCTTTTACAAGTCCGACAAACTCGGCGACCCGATGATCTGCGAGGAGCACATCACCGCCTTCGGCTGGGCGACGCCGCAGGAAATCGACGACATCATGTCGCTCTCCCTGCGCATCAACGATCTCGTCGGCGGGCTTTTCATTGCCGTGGGAATGCGGCTCGTTGACTTCAAACTGGAGTTCGGGCGGTTGTATAAAGACGACGGCATGCACATCGTCCTCGCCGATGAAATCTCCCCCGACACATGCCGGATATGGAACTTCGGCAACGACGAAAAAATGGACAAAGACCGGTTCCGTGAAGAACTCGGCGGACTGGCGGACGCATACCGGGAAGTTGCGACGCGACTGGGAGTCTTCGCCGGGGACAAGGCCGATGTCCGGGGCCCGCAACTCGTTCGTTAACATGCAGGCAACCATAGCCATCATGCCCAAAGCCGAAATCCTCGACCCGCAAAGCCGGGCGACCGCCGACACGCTGAAGCGACTCGGCTTCCCGTCCGCAAACCTCCGGCAGGGCAAACGCATCACCCTCACCCTCGACGAGACGGACCCCGAGCAAGCACGCAACACCATCGAAAAAATGTGCAAAACACTCCTCGTCAACGAGCTTATCGAGGAGTACCACATCGAAATCCACGGCTGAACCGCTGCCGGCATGAGCATCGCCGTCATCACCTTTCCCGCTTCCAACTGCGACCGCGACGCCGCCGTCGCCGTCGAGGCGCTTGGCGGACGCGCAATGTTCGTCCACCACGGCGAAACCTCGCTCCCCGGGAATCTTGACGCCGTCATCCTGCCCGGGGGGTTCTCCTACGGCGACTATCTGCGTCCCGGATGCATGGCGGCGCACTCCCCCATCATGCGCGAAATCAAAAACAAGGCCGAAGCCGGCATGCCTGTCCTGGGAATCTGCAACGGATTCCAACTCCTGACCGAAGCCGGGCTTCTCCCCGGCGCGCTCCTGCGAAACCGCGACTTGCTGTTCATATACCGGGAGGTTCACCTGCTGGTCGAACGGAACATATCCCCTTTCATGCATTTGTATCGTCAAGGCGCTGTCGTCACCATGCCCATCGCGCACAAAGACGGAAATTATTATGTTGATGCCGAAACGCTCAAGAGGATCGAAGGCGAGGGACGCATCGTCTTGCGTTATTGCAGCGCCGAAGGCAACGCGAACATTGACGCCAACCCGAACGGCTCCCTCAATAACATCGCCGCGCTGTGCAACGGCGCCGGCAACGTCCTCGGCATGATGCCGCACCCGGAGCGTTGCGCCGATGCCGTCCTCGGCAACACCGACGGCGAAGCCCTGCTGCGGGGGTTGCTTCAAGCATGAGCGAAAACATCGCACTCGAACTCGGACTGGAAGCCGAAGAATACCAACACATCAAGGAAAAACTCCGGCGCGAGCCGAACTTCACGGAACTGGGAATCTTCTCGGCCATGTGGAGCGAGCATTGCTCGTATAAATCCTCGCGCGCGTTTCTCTCGCGCCTGCCAACGGAGGGAGACTGCGTCATCTGCGGCCCCGGCGAGAATGCCGGCGTGGTCGACATCGGCGACAACAAAGCCGCCGTCTTCAAGATGGAAAGCCACAACCATCCCTCCTACATCGAACCCTACCACGGCGCCGCAACCGGCGTCGGCGGAGTCATGCGCGACATTTTCACCATGGGAGCGAGGCCCGTCGCAAACTTCAACGCCCTGCGCTTCGGAGATCCCGAACACCCGAAGACGAAACACCTGCTTTCCGGGGTCGTCTCCGGACTTGCAGACTACGGCAACTGCGTCGGCGTGCCGATGCTCGGAGGCGCAACCGGATTCGACACGCAATATGACGACAACATTCTCGTCAACGCCATGTGCGTCGGCATCGCCCGGCAAGACGCCATCTTCTACGCCCGGGCCGGCAAGCCCGGCAACCAGGTCTTTTACGTCGGCTCCAAAACCGGCCGCGACGGCATCCACGGTGCAACAATGGCATCCGCTTCCTTCGAAGACGACACGGACAACCGCCCCACCGTCCAGGTCGGCGACCCTTTCGCCGAGAAGCTCCTCCTTGAAGCCTGCCTCGAACTCATGCAAACCGGCGCCATCGTCGGAATACAAGACATGGGAGCCGCGGGACTCACTTCCTCGGCCGTTGAAATCGCCGCGAAAGGAGGCGTGGGAATCAGGCTTAACCTCGACAATGTTCCGTTGCGCGAGCCCGAAATGTCCGCATACGAGATCATGCTCTCCGAAAGCCAGGAGCGAATGCTTGTCATCCTCAAGCCCGGCAAGGAAAAACTCGCACTGCAAATCTTCGAAAAATGGCAGCTCGACTGCATCAACATCGGGGAGATTACCGATACGGAACAGCTTGAAGTCATGCAGCACAATGAACGGCAAGCCTGCCTGCCCCTCGATATGCTCGCACAACCACCCTTGGCGCCCTCGGCGACCGCGGCGCCCCCGGATCCGGCGGCAGTTCCATCGGCGCCAAGGACAACGGCACCGGTTCCGGTGCAGGCGGATGCGCGGGAGTGCCTGCTTAAACTTCTCAACTCTCCCGAACTCGGCTCGCGCCGGTGGATTTACCAGCAATACGACCAAACCGTCATGGGCGACAGCATCCGGACACCCGGCGCCGATGCGGCCATCGTGCGCATTCACGGCTCCGCGCGCGCGCTTGCCGTCAGCGTTGATGTCACACCGCGGTATGTTCATGCCCATCCGCTCGAGGGAGGCAGGCAGGCCGTTGCGGAAAGCTTCCGCAATCTCGTCGCATCCGGGGCCAGGCCCCTTGCAATCACAAACTGCCTCAACTTCGGCAATCCGAAAAAACCCGAAACCATCGGGCAGTTCGCAAACACCATCGAGGGAATGCGCGAAGCATGCATCGCGCTCGATTTTCCCGTTGTTTCCGGAAACGTCTCCTTCTACAACGAAACGCGCGGACACGGGATACCGCCGACGCCGAGCATCGGCGGCATCGGACTCATTGACGACATCGCGCGAATCCCCGGAGCGGGCTTCAATGACGCCGGCGATGCGGTCCTGCTGCTCGGTGAAACACGCGGGCATCTCGAATGCTCCCTTTATGCCCGCGCAAACGGCGTCCCGGACGGCGCGCCTCCGCCCGTCGACCTTAACGCCGAGAAGCGCAACGGCGCCTTCGTGCTTGAACACATCCGCAACGGCTGCATCCGCGCCGCCCATGACATCTCCGCCGGCGGGCTTATCGCCGCGCTCGCGCAAATGTCGCTGCTCGGCGGACGCGGCGCCGTCATCACGCCGCCGGCCCCGCACGCGCACCCGAACAGCGTCCTTTTCGGCGAAGACCAGGCCCGCTACGTCGTCACTTGCAGCTCCGGCAACACCGGCACGCTCCTCGAAGCCGCAAAGGCAGGCGGCGTCCCCGCCGTCTGGATCGGGACCACCGGAGACGCGAATCTAGCCATCGAGGGCGTCACGTCCATCACCCTGAAAGACCTGCGCGAGGCGTTCGAATCGTGGATGCCGGTCTACATGCGCTCCGACTAATCCCCCTTGAGAAATCCGTGAATTCCTGCTACGCTCGGGGACATACACAAGAGGTGCCAGCATGCCAATGAAAGCCGGTGAAATCGAGCAACTGCTCCGCATTGCGTTCCCCGACGCCGATATCGAAATCTCCGACCTCGGCGGCGGTGACGGCGACCACTACGCCGCAATCATCACTTCCGCGAAGTTCGAGGGAAAAACCCGGGTCCAGCAGCATCAGATGGTTTACGCCGCACTAAAGGGAAAAATGGGCGACGACCTCCACGCCCTCGCACTCCAAACATCACCACCAAAAAAGTAAACAGGATACGCTATGAATACTCCGACACACGAACGCATCGCAAACGAAATCAGCAAACAAGACGTCGTCTTGTTCATGAAGGGAACGCCGCAGGCGCCGCAGTGCGGATTCTCCTCCCAGGTCGCGCAGTTGCTCGCCCATCTGGGCGTTAACTTTCACAGCGTTAATGTGCTTGAGGACGATGAGATCCGCAACGGCATCAAGCAGTACAGCGATTGGCCGACAATCCCGCAACTCTACATCAAGGGCGAGTTCATCGGCGGCTGCGACATTGTCCGTGAAATGTTTCAAAGCGGAGAGCTCCAGCAGCACCTCTCCGAGAAAAAGATAGTTACTTAGGAACGGATGGGGGGGTCAACCGCAATGGCGACATACGCAAAAATCCAAGATTGGGTTAAAGAGGAATGCGGACGGACGCCCAAGACATGCTGGATTGCCCATTGCAAGGAACTATACGGGCTGCCCGTCAATCGTGCGCATAACCGTGCGGAAACGATGAGAAAAACGCCCTGCCCGGAAGATAAAAAACCGGCCATTTTTGCGGCATTTCAGCATTTCAAAATGTGATGCAATCGAATCGGGCAAGCTTTCCCAATCGTTAAGGAGGGTGGAACATGAGACTTGACGTTCCGAGAATTCTCAGCGCTCTGGCAAAGAGGCGTCCCGTTTTTCATTCAGAGGCGGACTTTCGGCTTGAGTTGATACTCCAGATACACAAAATGCATCCAAAACTCTGCCCCGTTGCCGAATATCCCATCCGGCGCGAATCCAAGGAGGCCTACGACCTCGTTCTGTTTCGGGGGCACAGGGAGGTAACGGCGCTTGAGTTGAAGTATGTCTGCCAAAAGCTCGATTATAGAAATGAAGGGCAAACATTCAAATTAAAAGCCTCGACGACGGACGCCGGCCGGTACGGCACGCTAAGGGATATTGAGCGGATGGAAGAATTCCTCGAAAAAATTCGAAAGAAAGAACCCCGAAGAGTGCACGCAGACGTCATCACCCTAACCAACGACCCCTTCTTGTGGGAAGGGCCGAAGAGAACAGGCGTGGTCGGTGAAGAATTCAACATCGCGGATTCCGTTACCCGGGACAACAGGAAAATAAAAAACATAGTGTCGGGAACCCTTAGATGGCTGCCGAGGACCGCGACCAAAACCAAACGTGCATGTCCAAAAATCAGGCTCCACGGCCGTTACAGAATGATGTGGCGGGATTATTCCAAAGTTGCCGGAAAATTCGGACAGTTCCGCTATCTCCACATTCCCGTTCAACCGCCCAAAAGTTAGCCGCAAGAAGGACGAAACCCGACATTCCGCCGGTTCCGTAACGCCGAAAAACCGGCTTGGCAAAAGCCTGTTTTACCGAAATCAGCTGTTATGCGCCTCAATCCAGATGGTGTAAAGGCTTCCCTCCTCGCCTCCTACCGTGGGACGGTCTGCTACCGCGCCCCAGTCGTCCGGAAAACTATCGCCCGGAAAAAGTTCGAACCGGATACTCTCTCTTCCCTCCGGCCCGTCGTTGTCGACAATGGTGATGCTGAATGTGTATTCCAAGCCGTCCGCGGGAGTGATGGTGAAGGGGCCACCGTATTCGGCAAGGATGAAGTCATCCGCAGTAGCATACGTGCTATTACCATCAAGAAGTCTAATCTCAACAGGCAAGCCGCCCTCGGGAGCGGGCTGGGTGAGTTTCAATTTAAAACTGAGGGTGCCGACACCCTCTTCGACCAGTACTGACGTCGGTGCTTCGAATTGGATAACGTTATCGTTTCCCGCAATCTTAAATGTATATGTCCCCTGTGTAATCGTCACCGAATTTTCGGGAAAACCACCTTCTGCGGTAGACCTCCGAGGACTCAAATGCAACACAACCTCTTCTTCTCCTTCCAATAAACCGTCATCTTCAATTTCAACGGGGAAAGATAACTCGAACACTCCCGGATCGACTCTCACCGCACTATCAAAGCTAACGTCATTTTTTGTATCGCCATCCGACTCCACCGCCCTAATATCCACGAAAGCATGAAGGCCTGGCGCCAACGCTTTCGACAACTCTATCTCGACATTATGCGTACTGCCTTCCGCAACCGGATCCTCGCTTGCCGCCGACGAGAAGCCTATTTCGCCGAAATCATCCTGATATATCCACAAATGGTGCGTCCTACGCCCGCCCGGCGCTCCCCAGTCGTTCGGGAAACCCTCACCTTTCCCAAGCACAAGATCGTAACGCCGCGTCTTGTCAATAAGCTTGTCATCCTTAATATCGATGGTGTGGGTGTATGCAAGACCATCTTCGGGCATGATGGTGAACGTAACCGGTGAATCAGCGCCGGGCACAGAGGATATGCTCAATGGCAGCCCCCCGGCCGGAGCGGGATTGGTGAGCGTCAAGGTAATATCAACCGTGCCGTCCACACCAAACCCGGCACCCTCTGAGAAATCGCTTCTCCCCCCCGCGAAACCGACATGATTGTCGTTCGCGGGAACAACAATTCTTGTGCCCCCGGGAACCAGAGTGTAGCCTGCCGGCTTGTAAATAGGAACAGCTTGAACGAGAAACAACTTATCGGGTTCTGCTATGGAGTCTTCAGACACTTCGATTGGAAACCGGAATCTGGAACTGCCCATCGGGAAGGTTTGTTCGGAAACAATGGTGATTTCATCAGATGCTGGATCGCCCTCCT
>JAPOUT010000038.1 GCA_026708545.1 Hyphomicrobiales bacterium | reverse complement strand
CCGTCATAAAACGTGGGATTTGTTTTCATGTTCTTCTCCTATGCGTTCCGTTTTCTGCTCCGTGTGCGACGGTTCCGGAAAGAATTGTACCAATTCTCGAGCGATGGCAAATTTACTGGCTCAAACCAACCGCCAATCATTTAGAATTCTTTCCCGTTGTAAGACGGCAACCGACGAAGCGGCGGCGAAGATTAGCGAATGCGGCCCGTACCCGTGCATGCCGGGAGGGTTTGCTTCCCGCCAAACAATGTGCCGAAAACGCATCCAATCGTCATTTGATCGGGCGGTTGAGAGAAAATTCGGGAATTTTCGCGGAGTTTGTATATAATTCCAAACGCAAGCGAACTAATCCATACACTTGAGGACGGAATGATGTCACAATTTATAATTACAGGCGCATCCGTATGGGACGGCAGTTCTGAAGCCGCCTATGCCGCGAATGTCACCATCAACGGAAACAAAATCACCAAAATTGCCAAGGCGGGCGAATCTCCGGCCGATACCAAAGGAGAAATCATTGACGGCACCGGCCACACGCTGATGCCCGGCATGGTCGAAGGTCACTGCCATCCGAGTTTTACCGGTATCAGCATGCCGACAGAATTGGGACTGCTCAGCAACGAAGAGCATATGCTCCTGACTGCGCAGAATTTGCGCTTGCTACTCAGTCACGGATTTACATCGGTCTTTGAAGCAGCGTCCGCCAAACCCCTGTTGGGCGTGACCGCCCGGAATGCGATTGAGGCGGGATTGATTGACGGCCCGCGCATGCTCGCGGGCAGCCCCGAAGTGACGACGACCGCGGGCCTAGGCGACGAACGCAAGCGGCACATATACCAGGAAAGTTTTGGCATGGTTGCAGACGGCCCGGATGAAATGCGTCGCGTGGCGCGCGAGTGCGTGCGCGACGGGGTGGACGTGCTGAAGATTAATATTTCGGGAGATGAATTCGTCAGCCATGCGCGCGCCGAAATCACCCCGACCGAGCCCGAGGAGATCGAGGCCTTTGTCCGCGTCGCCCGCACCTTCGGAAAGAAAGTTGCTGCGCACGCCCGCTCCTCCGAAAGCGTTAAGCGCGCGGTTCGTGCAGGGATTGACTGCATCTATCACTGCGATTTCGCGGACGAAGAGGCACTTGATATGCTGGAAGAGGTGAAGGAACGGATATGGGTCGGCCCCGCCTTCGGACTGGTGCACAATTGCACCAAGGAGGGCGGTCCCGCGGGCATCACTAGGGAAGTAGCGGAAAGCATGCATCTCTTCCGCAAGTTTGATGCCACTTGCGCTACCTACCAAGAGATTCGCAAGCGGGGCATTCGCGTTGTTGTCGGCGGCGACTATGGCTTTGCCGTCACGCCGATGGGCCAGAACGCCCGTGATATCGATCATTTCGTGCGCTACTTCGGTTTCTCGCCCATTGAGGCGTTGAAATGCGCGACGAGCGTGGGACAGGAACTGATGGGACGGTCCCATGATCTAGGGCGGGTTAAGGAAGGTTACATTGCCGACCTTCTGCTGGTGAAGGGCGACGTAACCAAGGATGTAAGCCTCGTTCAGCACCAGGACAATTTGTCGATGATCATGAAGGACGGGGTGATGTTCAAGGATTCCCGCGACGGCTTCCATGCGCACGGACTAATCCGCGCGGCGGAATAATTCAACGCGCCAAATCACCAGGCATGACGGACCGAGACTTCTGGGACAGCCAATACCGCTTTTCGCGCATCATTCCTGGTTTCGAGGACGCGCTTCGCACCATGGCAAGCCAAAGCGCGGACTTCGCGGAGAATGTCCGGCTGATACGTTCGGAATACGGCACTCATTCGCGCCAATGGGTTGAATGGACCGGCGGCACGGGTCCCGAGGATGTGTTGCCTGTGGTTTTGCATGGCGGCTACTGGCGCGCGCTTGAGGCGGAGACGCATCGCTTTTTGATGCGTCCGCTCCGGCCCCATGGCGCGGTGGTGGCCAACGTTGAATATCGTTTGATGCCCGACATCCGGCTGGCAGACGTCGTAGCCGATGCCAAAGCCGCACTGCATCACCTTGCCGCTGAATTTCCGGAGGCGCAGCTATTGCCCGTCGGCCATTCCGCCGGGGCGCATCTGGCGCTGTGTGCAATGGCGGACTCCTCACTGGCTACACGCACGCGCGGGATTATCGCACTCAGCGGAGTTTATGATTTGGCTCCGGTTGCACGGTCATTCCTGCAAGACGAGATACATCTGACGACGCAAGAGATCAAAGAGTTCAGCCTCGAGGCGGGGATTCCACGCCCGCCCGTAATCTATGTCAACGGCAGTGAGGAAACCCACGAATTCCTGCGCGGCGGCGCATTGATGTCCGGAGGATCGAAAGCGGTCTGGCATCGGATTGCCGGCGCGGATCACATGTCGATTACATGGATGGCCGCAGCCGAGATGACAATGCTTGTTTCAAAAATCTTGGTGACAGAGAGCCCAAGCGGATAGAAGCGAACATCAAGAAGGTCGTTACGAAAATGCTGAATAACAGGTGCATCAGGGATGGTCAAATAAAATCACTCATCACTCTCGGTAGACAGATTGTTGTTTTTCTAGTTATTCGGCGAATTCATTTGTAGCAGCCCAGATAGAGCTATTATCGTCGTTGCCAGGAAGCTTGCAATAAGCCCGCCGGAGAGCCAAACGCCCAGAAGGCTTCCCATGAGATATAGGGAGCGGGGAGATGGATTTCGCGCGCGAGCCGTGCGGCGAATCCAGCAATGCCGAGAGTTGCGGCAAGATTGAAAACGTCCGCGGACAGCGAAGTTGCGTTATTCAGGTTTACGAGACGCATCACCTTCACGTTAAAGAGGGTAAGCCCCAAGCACAATCAAATCAAAGCGCCATGACAAGGATTAATGCATCCCGACCTTAGGTCTTTTGAGGCTTCTCGCCGTAATATAATTCGGGATGGAACGATATGCCGCCCCGGGGTGCAAATTCCGCCTTTACATGCAGATACTCGGGGTCCAGTAATTTAACCAGATCATTCATTATTTTCTTCACGCATGATTCATAAGATATGCCGTATTGGCGATACGATATGAGATATAATTTCCAGGATTTTGCCTCCAGGCACCATTTTCGAGGAATGTAATTAACTCTTATGGTGGCAAAATCGGGTTGGCCGGACACGGGGCAGAGCATTGTGAATTCGGGTGATATAATACTTACCGAACCGTTTGAGTTGTTGGGGTTTGGAAACCTGTCAAGCAATTCGTAATCCGCAGTGTCGTATGAATACTCTGTAAGTTTATTGAACGATTTAAACTCAATCATTAATTTTCCTTAAAGGTATTTTCAACGCCTTGAAAATAATTCTCCGTTTTTGATTTCTGCACAGGATGGTGGTTTCGCTTTCGAATCGAATGTCTACTTTTCCTAGTGCACGCCAGTAGTATAACACGGGATTGAAGCACGAGCCAACGGAAATTGGAGATTTGAAAATATCGGAACAACTTCGGGAAGCGGTGACAAGCACCAAACACAAAGGCACGACTGCCAAGGCGCTCTGTTATGAATACGGAAATTATTTCAACCGGGTGGAAGCGGGGACAAACTTTCAACACACACTTCGAAAACGTTCAACCAATACATCTAGCACCTCGTTCGGATCGCGCTTCCACCAGTTTTCCGCCGAAAAAACTTCAACTTCGCAGGCTCCCTCATAGCCCGCATTCTCCACCGCGGCGCGAATTGTCTTTAAATCGGCCACACCGTCTCCCATCATTCCTCTGTCCAAAAGCATGTGCCGCGTTGTTTCTAGCCAGTCGCACAGGTGGTAGCCGAGGATGCGCGTCCCGCCGGCTTCTTCGAGGCTTTTTGCCAGTGTTGTGTCCCACCAAACATGGTAGACATCAACCGCAACACCGACATTCGCCGCATCCGCCCAATGGCAAACTCGAAGCGCATCACGCACCGTCATGACGCAAGTCCGGTTTCCTCCAAACATCGGATTCAAGGGCTCAATCGCCAGCTTTACGTCTCGCAACGCCGCGTACTCCGCAGCGGCCCGAACCCGCTCGGCGAAAATCTTCTGTGTATCGAGAATGCCTTTTGTGCCGGGCTCGGTGCCGCCCGAAACAATCGTCAAAACCTGCGCGCCAAGTTCCGCTGACATGTCAATCGAGGATTTTACCTCGTCGATGAGTTGCTCGGGACGCTCTGAACCCACAAGGTAGGGCGTGCGGCAAAGTCCCACGACTTCCATGCTCGATGCGCGCACACGCTCTCCTATATGCACCGCTCGATTTCCGATTTCACGGCGCCAGAACACAATTCCTCCGAACCCCCGCGCGGCGCACGCGTCAATCACGCGCTCCGGCGGCCAGCCCGCGCCATAACCGTCAAGATTGTGTCCCAATGTCGCCGTGTTGAGCGCAAGCGCAGAGTGATCGAGCGAAAAGTCCCGCATCAAGCCCCGTAAAGACGCAGCAGCGTTTGCATGCGGGCTACGGCTATTTCGGGATCACGCAGAAGGCCGTTGGTTTCCGCCAAGCGAAAACAGTCCACGAAATACGGAAGCGGGCGCATGGCCTGCGCACCGCCAAGCATGATGAAATGGTCCTGGAATCCGTTCAGCCATGCCAAAAACACAACGCCTGTTTTGTAATATTGTGTTGGCGCGCGGAAAATCAATCGAGACAGCGGGACCGTCGGCTCCAGCAACTCGCGAAAACCCGCCGCATCGCCTTGTCCCAATTGATTCACTGCGCGCGCCGCCGCGGGTGCAAGGGGATCAAAAATGCCGAGCAATGCATGGGAGAACCCCTGTTCGTCACCGGCTATCAGTTCCGGGTAGTTGAAGTCGTCGCCCGTATACATTTTCACTCCTTCGGGCAGGCGCCGACGCATGAGTATTTCTTTTTGTTTGTCGAGCAGGGAGATCTTAATTCCATCAACCTTGCCGACATTCTCGCCGATGATGCACAGCACCGTTTCAAGAGCCGTATCGAAAGTTTCGGCTCCCCAGTAACCCGCCAGTTCCGGATCAAACATTTCACCCAGCCAGTGCAAAATCACCGGCTGTTCGCAAGCCGACAACACGTCGCGGTAGACGCGAAGATAATCGTCCGGCGAGGATGCCACGCGCGCGAGCGCACGGCTTGCCATCAAAATAATCCGTCCGTTCACGCGTTGGATCGCTTCGACCTGCTCAAAATAGGCCGCACGAACGTCATCTGGCGAACGCGCCTGCGCAGGATCAAGCTGGTCCGTACCGCAGCCGTTGAAGACAAGTGCATCGGGAATTTCCGCCTTCGTCCGGGTTATCAGTTCCAGCGCACCGGCCCAGTCCAGACCCATGCCGCGCTGCGCCGTGTCCATCGCCTCGGCAATTCCCAGGCCGAGACCGGCAAGATAACGGCGAAAAGCCATGGTTGCATCCCAGTCCAATTCTGCATTTCCACCGGGGTCGGCGGTAGTGAACGGGTCGGCGACCACGTGGGCGGCGGAAAAAACAACGCGCGCCGCCTCCGGGTCGAGTGGAACCGCTTCAATCGGCGTGCCGGTTAACTCGTAGTTCGAAAGTACACCGTTGGAATCAGGCAAGGCGATCTTCATGCGTAATCCTCAAAAACGGGGGACAAGCATTCCGGCATCGGCGCTGATTACTTGTCCGGTGGTATAGGGCAACTGGCCGGAAGCCAGCGTTGCAATAACCTCGCCCATTTCTCCAATCTCGCCAAGCCGGGGAAACAAGGTCAACCCGTCCTTCGCGCGGGCGCTGTAACTCTCAATAACCGGAGCCGTCATATCCGTGTCGATCAGTCCCGGTTGCACATCGTAGACCGCGATGTTCTCCGAGCCGAGACGCACTGCCCAAGTTTTGGAAACCATTGCCGCGGCGGCTTTCGAAGCGCAATACTCCGAGCGCGGCACGGCAACCGCGGAAGCATTCGCCGAGGTCACGTTTATGATTGAATGAAAAAGCGATGAATCACGGGCGCGTCCGAGAAGACGCCGCGCGAATGCCTGGGTGAGAAAAAACACTGCCTTGGCGTTGGCCTCGTGGCATCTGTTCCAGCTCTCTACCGTTACATCCAGCGGGTCGCCGCGATTCATCACGCCAACTCCGGCATTGTTGACCAGCGTTGTAAGCGGACCGAGTTCTTTCTCAATCCGGTCAAGAGTCGTTTCGTGCGCCGCCAGATGGGTGACATCAAAAGGCACCGACATGGCCTGCTTGTTCTCTTTGCGCACCACATCCAGTGCCGCAGCCAATTCTTCATCATCGTTCGGCCCGTTCAGAGCGACCGCAAATCCCCTGCGTGTCAGTGCTTGCGCTGCGCCAAGGCCGATTCCACGACTTGACCCGGTAACAAGCGCACAGGGTTGGCTCATTCCAGCGCTCCGTGCTTCATCAACTCGCGCGCAATAATCATGCGCTGAATCTGGTTTGTGCCCTCATAAATCTGCGTGATTTTCGCATCTCGGTACAGTCGCTCCACTTCGAAACCGCGAATGTAACCGGATCCGCCAAAAACCTGTATTGCGTCTGCTGTGCGTGCAACAGCCATGTCGCCGGCGAAACATTTGGCAATCGAGCACGCCTTTGTTGCCTCCGCTCCGCTGTCAATCTTCACGGCCGCCGAATGCACAAGTAGCCGTGCCGCCTCAATGTCCTTCGCCATGTCCGCCAAGAGCCACTGCACTCCCTGAAACTCGGCTATCGGTTTTTTGAACTGCTTGCGCTCTTGTGCATATGCCAAAGCCGATTCAAGCCCTGCCTGTGCAATTCCAACCGCAAGCGCGGCAATCCCCACGCGTCCTTTGTCCAGAACGCTCATCATCATGTGAAACCCGCGACCCTCCTCGCCAAGAAGGGCATCGGCCGGCAAACTCACGTCAACAAACGTAAGCGCACCGACTTGGCTCGCCCGCTGGCCCATCTTGTGTTCCTTTGTGCCGCGCTCGACACCGGATGCGTGAAGATCAACGATGAAAATCGACATGCCGCGGTGTCCTGCCTCTTTGTCCGTGCGCGCGAGCACAAAACCGATGTCCGCGACCGGCGCGTTGTGAATCCATATCTTTCCGCCATTCAAAATCCATCCGTCGCCGTCGCGTACGGCCTCGCTGCGAATTCCCGAAACATCCGTTCCCGCCTCGGGTTCCGTAATGCAGTAGGCAACTTTCGTTTTCATCGTCGTCACATCGGACAGGTATTTGCGGCGCTGCCCTTCGCTACCGTGACGCACCAGCAGTGTTGAAATCAACTCCACCAGGCCGCACTGGTCGGCGACCGAGGAATAGCCTCGCGACAATTCCTCCATCACCACCGCATAGGTGAGCGTGTCAAAGCCCGGACCTCCCATTTCTTCGGGAACGCCGATTCCGAAAAGCCCGGTTTCCGCCATCTGCGTGTAGATTTCTTCGGGAAAACGTTCGTTCCTGTCGAGTTCTTCGGCGACCGGACGAATGACATCGTTCGCAAACGCGCGCGCCATCTCGCGCACCTGTATGTGGGTCTCGGAAAGATACATGGACAAAAACTCCTGCTACTAACCTCCATTCTAATGAGTCGGTGCTCTATAGTCAAGGGAACGAACCGGAAAACCGTTCCTGTCATGTTTGTCACGAATATAGTTCTTTGCTACATTGGGAAGCTAGACGATCTAATGAGTTAGGAGAAACCAACATGAATCCGAATGCCAAAAAGAAGTTTGGGCGCGTCGATCTTGAAGTAACCGCTTTTGGATTCGGCACCGCTCCCATCGGCAACATTTTCCGCGAAATCGACGAGGAAACATCGAGTGCCATGATTCATCGAGCCTGGGAAGCCGGCGTGCGTTACTACGACACCGCGCCGATGTACGGCCACGGACTTTCCGAACTGCGCACCGGGCAGAACCTGCGCTGGAAGAATCGCGACGAACTTGTTCTCTCGTCCAAGATCGGGCGCATCCTCAAGCCCGCCAAGCGCGAAACCATTGACTTCGCGCCATGGACAAACGCTGCACCCTTCACGATGCACTTTGACTACTCTTATGACGGAACAATGCGCGCCTTCGAGGACAGCCTGCAGCGGCTCGCCCTCGAGAGAATGGACATCTGCTTCATCCATGACATTGACTCTTTCACCCGTGGTGCTGAACAGCCGAAGGTTTTCGAAGAGGCGATGGACGGTGCGTGGCGCGCGCTTTCAAACCTGCGCGACCAGGGCGTGGTGAAGGCCATCGGCGTCGGTGTGAACGAATGGGAGGTTTGTCACGCCGCCCTCCAGGCGCACGACTTTGATTGCTTCCTTCTTGCCGGGCGCTACACTCTTCTCGAACAGGAGGCGCTTGATGGTTTTCTGCCCCTTTGCGATGAGCGCAATGCAGCCGTTGTCGTGGGCGGGGGATTTAATTCGGGCATCCTCGCTACCGGCGCAGTTGAGGGAGCAAAGTACAACTACGCTCCCGCGCCTGCGGAAATTATGGAAAAGGTGAAGAAGATTGAAGCCGTTTGTGCCGACCATAATGTGCCTCTGCCTGCCGCGGCGCTCCAGTTCGTGGTAGCGCATCCGGCCGTGCCCTGCTTCATGGCGGGCACCCGCACCGTTGAGCAACTCGAGAAAAATCTGGCATGGTTCGACCATCCGATTCCGGCGCAGTTCTGGAGTGATCTCAAAGCCAAGAATCTGTTGCGCGGGGACGCGCCCGTGCCGGCATAAGCAATCTATCGCCGCAACGCGATTCTCCAGCGACATCCTCAAGTTTCCGCGTTCGCGTTGCGGTTTTTATGCGGCTGTTTTTCACATTGAGGCCCTAAGGTTTCTCTCGCACTGCGGCCTTTCAAGCCGAGGCTTCATATTTCGAAGTCGAAGACGAAAACTCCCTTCGCGCCACCGTGGAGTTCCTCGACAATTCGCGCACCAATCTCCTGATGAACCTCGTCCGCAAGGTAGGCGTCGCGAACGGCTTCGTCGCGGAAATCGAACCAGAAGAGATCGCGATACCCGCGCACCATCGGGTCCTCAACGCTGACGTTCGGACGAGCCTGGAAGTCCAAGATGCCCTCAATCCTGTCCTTGAGTCCGGCAAGTTCCACGTAAAGCCGGTATTTAGTTTCGCTGCTTGTTTCGTCCTTGAAACGTAAGGCCACCAAGTGGCGAATCATCGTTTTTCTCCTTCCAAATTCTCTTTTCCGAAATTAGGCGGACGTTTTTCCCGAAAAGCGGCGATTCCTTCCCCGAGTTCCTGCGAACCTGCCGCGAGCGAGCCGCCTAAAGACTCGATAATCCGCTCGAACTCTTCACCCTCCGAAGCATTAATCATCATCTTTGTCAGTTCGGTAGCGCGCGATCCCCTGCCGAGCACCCGCTCTGCGGCTTCTTCCGCGGCGCGCCGTCCTTCTCCGTCGGGAACGACGCAATCAACCAGGCCGAGAGCCAAAGCTTCCTCGGCAGAGAAAACTTCCCCGAAAATTGCCATGCGCCGAATTACCTGCGCGCCAAAGCGGCGAACCGCCCGTTGCGTTCCCGACCAGCCCGGAATGATCCCGATTCCGGCTTCCGGCTGACCGATTCGCACACGAGATTCGGCTATGCGGATGTCCGCGCAAGCCGCAAGTTCCAGGCCGCCGCCGAAAGCATGGCCGTCCAAAACCGCAATAACCGGCTGGCGAAGCCGCGCCAAAGCGTCAAAAACCGCATGGCCGTCTCGAACCCAATGGCGGCCAAATGCTTCCGCGCCCGCCGCGGACCACGCCTCGATATCGCCGCCCGCACAAAAGGCCTTGCCTTCGCCCGAAAGGATTACAACCCGCGCCGTGCTTCGTTCAATTTCGCGACAACGGATTAAAAGTTCCTCCACCATTTCCGCATTGATGGCATTGAGTTTTTCGGGCCGGTTCAAACGCAAATGCGCAACGCCCCTTTTAACCTCAAGGAGAATGCACGACGACGATGTCACAGATCCAAGCCGATGGGACGGGATTGAAACAAGGCCGCGTCCATCTCCTTCAAGTTTTTGGCTACCAGAAGCGGAGTCTCCGCCTTGTCGAGCACATCACGCTGGAGGTCGATCCCCGGTGCAATCTCGATTACGGTTAATCCCTGTTCCGTCAGTTTCATGACACAGCGCTCGGTGACATAGGTCACTTCCTGTCCTTGTGCGACGGCCCGCCGTCCCGAAAAAGAAATCTGGTCGACCTTCGGCACCACCTTGGCAATTTTGCCTTCGGTGTCGATTACGAGGCGCCCGTTGTCGAGTCGCATTTTTGCTCCTGCGTTGAAGTTGCCCGAAAAGACAATTCGCCGCGCGCGCGCGGTGATGTCCACAAATCCGCCGGCGCCCGCGGTGCGATGCGGCGTGGCGGCCAAACGCGAAACATTGACGGACCCGTCCGCGCCAATCTCGAGAAACGACAGCAGAGAACAGTCAAAGCCGCCGGCTTGAAAAAAAGAAAACTGATGCGGCGAGGTGACGAAGGCCTCGGCATTGGCGGCGCAGCCGAACTTGAAGTCGAGAAGGGGGATGCCGCCGACGGCACCTTGTTCGATTACCCAGGTGACATCGCCGTGCCGACCTTCTTCAAGAAAGATGCGGGGCACATTGGCGGAGACTCCGAACCCGATGTTGACCGTCCATCCGCGCTTGAGTTCGCAAGCCACGCGGCGCGCAATAAGTTTTTGAATGCCGAACTCCATCAACTGAAAACTGTCCAGCGGACAAATCAACTCCCCGGAAATTGCAGGGTCGTAGGGCGTTGCCGTTGTTTGCAGCATGTCGGGCGCTACGACCAGATGGTCGACGAGAATGCCCGGCACGTGGACGTCATGGGGACGGATCGAACCGTTCTGTCCCACCCTTCTAACTTGCGCGATTACGAAACCTCCCGTGTTGTGGGCGGCAAGCGCCATTTCCATTGCGCCGAGATAGGCGCCCTCGCTTTCAAAACTCAGGTTGCCGCGCTGGTCCGCCGTTGTGGCGCGGATGACGGCGACGTCCGGCTTGATTACGGGAAAATACAGCCAGTCCTCGCCGTCAAAATGTTCCCTGCGCACAATGGGCAAATCCCGTGCGGCATCGTTCATCGCGCAGCCTTCGATTTGCGGATCAACGAAGGTCTCCATCCCGACCTTCGTCAGTACCCCCGGACGATGACCGGCGGCTTCGCGCAATATGTCGAAGATAATTCCCGAAGGCACATTGTAAGCCACGACCTTATTGTTCGTGATCATTTGCCAGATGAGAGGCGGTTCGGCCTTGGAGGGACCGGAAGGATAGGAGCCGCCGATAATCCGCGACAGGCATCCCGGCTTTGCGATATGGTCAATGCCCTTTGTTCCGAAAAAATCTCCGGCGGCGATTGGATGGATAGTTGTCAGGTTCCGCGGTGCGCCGGTCGCCTCGAAACGCGCTCCGAGCGCTTCGAGCACGGCGTCCGGGCAACACAGGCCGCTTGAGGAGTTAACGGCAACAATGGCGTTGTCGGGGATTAATGCGACCGCCTCGGCCGCCGATTTCTCTTTCTTCACAATGCTACCTTTCCATGGAGATTGGTTCGTAAAACAACCGGTTCATCATCCGATTATGCCAATCCGACCGGTTCGAATCAAGCGGCGGGTCACCTCCTGTAACGGTTCAGAGAGTTCCTGTATCGCCCTCCTCCTGCACCGATGCTCGGAGATTCACTTCTTGATTTACGTTTTTATGGCAATCGCCATGTTCCGGTTATGAGTTCCGATTCGGTGAAAATTAGGACAGACTGACAACCGTGTAGCTACCCATGAAAACTCACCGCAGGGATGTCACAGCCGAAGTGAACGCGATTGCCTCGCGTTGTCCCGGTCTTACGGCGTAGCAATCTCGATCTCTAAGGTATCCGCCGCTGAATCGATTACGATGTTCCTGTTAAAACTGTTCACAAGTGTCACAGTGGCAGTGTTACCCGCAGCATTGGACCGAATAAGCACTTTACAGGTTTGTGTAAGTTGACTGGTAGTTGCGTTTGCAGGAAAGTTGATTTGTGCACAAGAATCGTTGGTGGGCGTTACTCCAATAAATGTGTAATCAGGACCCTGTGTGATGCCGCTGAAACGTATACCCACATCAATCGCTTGGCTCGGCGCACTGGAAATTTCCGCTGTAAGAGTAAGGGTGTTCAGGCCAGTGGCGGGTGCGGTGTGCGAGGTGGGGTTTCCGGAAGCCCAGCGAACCGTCAGTCGTTCATCATCGGTGATGGTCAACTGATGGGTGAGCGACGTGGCGTTGGAAGGGAAACCCCAGCCCTCCGGCAGATTATTTCCGGTGAGTGTCACGTCAAGCACTAAATCACCCTCTTCGATCTGGTCATCGATTGGTGTGATCTCGAGTGTTCCGGTCCTGCTGTCGGCGTCAATTGTCAAGGTGCCGGGGACGGTGTAATCCGTACCTGCCACCGCCGGCGGCGTGCTTGAACTCGCTACCGAAACATTCAGGGTTATCGGGCCAGGCGAAGCATGATCATCAACACTCACAACAATTTCTGCCGGACTTGTCGCATCCTCGCTGACCGTGCTATCGGACATACCCGAATTAATGGAAATCGTATTGTCGCTGGCACGAATGTTGAGACGGTACTCTCGCACTCCAAAAGAGAAATTATTACCGCCGGTCGTCCGAGTGTTGCCACTATCGTTAAGACGAATATCGACAAACTCGGCCGGCTCTTTCGTGGTGTCATGCTTGACATTGAGCGTGACAGTCTGCTCGAGGGCGTTGCCGGTGGCTCTGGCGGCGAAGGTTACGCTTGTCGTTTCAAGAGTGACATCGGCAGATCCACCGCTGGTAACAGCGTTGCTAGAGGCAAGAACTGCAATCTCCAAAGTGACATTGGCGGTCGGTGAGTTGGAAAGCCGGACAGTAACGTTGTGGTCGGTATCGCTGCCGGGTTCATCAACAGTATTGCTGCCCGGCATGAACTCGAAGCCCACGGAAGAATCATCATCCCGAATGGTCACGGTGTGCGTTGTTTGCGAACCAAGCGTCCAACCGGGCGGCAGGTTTCCGTCCACGC
>JAPOUT010000049.1 GCA_026708545.1 Hyphomicrobiales bacterium | reverse complement strand
GTGGTGGCCTTCGTGGTGATGACTATGCCCTTCATGTTCGCACTTTGAACATTCAAGCCAAAATTGTCGGCATCCGTCACGGTAAAGGAACTGTTCTCCGGAGCCTCAAGCTCTTCGGTTGAGTCCGAATCGTCCGCCCCGTCCGCGCAACGCGCCGTCCCGGCGGGCTGACCGGCAGTAGCGCAACTCCCCGCTTCAACCGGCGAGGTTGTCGTCAGTAACGCGCCGAGCGCAAGCGCCGATGCGCCGGCTAGAAACGGCGCAAAGGAGATTAGGCCTTTTGAAGTTTTCCTAAGCCGCCCGCCTCGAATGAATGTTTCTTTGTTTGTCGTCTTATCCATCTTTACTCTCCTCTCGAGAATTGTTGTTTCTGTTTTAACTTGTAAGAATCGCCCCTCTTCATCATCTCGTGAAACAGCTTGCCCGTTGCGTCAAACGCAGGCATCAATGCGCCAACCAAAAAGCGGCGCAAGGATATCGATTTTTTTGAAGTTCCCCTAAAGCCGCCCGCTCCGAAACAAGTCCGGGGCAGGAACACAAAACCAAGCGGAATCACCGAAGCCGCCGAGGTTACAACGGTCGCAGAGTGAAACGAGTTCATTTAGTAATTCTCCTCTCTATGTCAACAAGGAATCACAAGGTATTCCATTGATTCGCCGATTCTATCGGCACGCCTCGCAACAGTCAAGAAAATTTTACCCGTTCGTTTCCGCGGACTTGCCCGTTGAACCGCTTCCGCCTCCATCCGACCGGAAAACCGGCGCAATTCCGCAGGAATTTGCCCCGGGAGCCCGACCCGCTAAAACGGATTGCTTTCGGCGCACTCCGCGACATCCTCGACCAGCAAGCGCAGACGACGGGCGCCGCGCCATTCGGATGCATCCAAACGCCCGGCAACATGCAGGCGACGGTCTCCCCACAGAGCATCCCCCATCGGCGTGTTTGCGGCGCGAAAAGCCATTGCCCGCAAGCTTCCGCCATCTTCACCGCTCAAAATGCACGAAATGTGGTCCTGCGTCTTTCCGATAAAACGACTTTCAACCACACGAACGCCCGCGAATGCAAAACTCGGCGTCGCATTGCCCTTTCCGTACGGCCCCGCCTTCTCCAACAAATCATGCGCGGCAACATCCGCCGCACGCAAACCCAGCACGCCATCGAGATAGTAAGGCTCGGACTCGTTCGCACCCGCACTTTCGCACCACTCGCACAAAAATGCGTGGAAATCTTCCACACGCGACTCCTCAAGCGCAAATCCCGCAGCCATTGCGTGACCGCCGCCCGAAAGCAAAATCCCCCCGTTCACCGCCGCAAGCACCGCCTCGCCCATGTCAAAACCGGTAACCGAACGACATGACCCGCGCAACATCCCCTCCTCTTTGCCCTCGCCCATCACAACGCTCGCGCGCCAGTAACGCTCCTTCAGACGGTTTGCAACAATCCCGACAACGCCCGGATGCCATCTCTTGTCCCAAGCCGTCACGACGCTGTCATGCTGCCCCTGCCGCGCCTCGACCTGGCGCACCGCCTGTTCCATGACTTGCGCTTCAATCAATTGGCGTTCCCGATTTAATTGGGACAACTCCATCGCCAGGGCGCAAGCCTCCTCGGTATCGTCCGTAAACAGCAAGCGGGAGGCCAGGTCCGACCGGCCGATCCGTCCTGCCGCATTAATCCGGGGGCCCAGCATGAATCCGAACGCCTGTGCGCCGATGCTGCCTTCCACGCCCGCTTCGCGCGCCAATGCGCGCAAACCCGGATTGCCTCCGCTTTGCAAAATCCGCACACCTCCGCGAACAAACGCCCGATTCAACGAGACCAGCGGCGTCATGTCGCAAATCGTCGCGAGCGCAACCAAATCCAGCAATCCTTTCAAGTCGGGCTCCTTCCCGCCCCGCGCCCGCAGCGCCCGATTGCACGCAACCAAAAACAAAAACACCACGCCTGCCGAGGCAAGATAATCCAGGCCGCTGTCGTCATCCAAACGCTTGGGATTCACCAGCGCCCGGGCCGGCGGCAAATCACCCTCGGGACATTTATGGTGGTCAAAAACCAAAACCTCCAGGCCCTTTTCCCGGGCAAACTCCAAGGGCGCATGCGCATTCGCGCCGCAATCCACCAGCAAGACAGTCTCCACGCCCTCCCCGTGCAGTTGTGCAAACGCATTCTCGCTGGGGCCGTACCCCTCGAGCATGCGGTCGGGAATATAAACGCGAATCTCGACCCCCAGCGCTCCAAGATAGCGCTGCAGCAATGCACACGATGTCGCCCCGTCGGCATCGTAATCCGCGAACACCGCAATCTTGCGCCCGCACGCAACCGCATCCAGCAAACACCCGACCGCCGTCTCCATATCCGCAAGGCAGGAGGGATCGGGCATCAAGTCACGCAAACGGGGCTCGAGATAGGAATCGCTCTCCTCGGCGCGGACGCCGCGGCCCGCCAATATGCGCGCCAGCAATTCCGACATTCCGCCCTGCGTCATCGCGCGCAACTGCGCGTCATCGCACGGCCGCGCCATCCAGCGGCGCCCCAGCACCGAGCGGTTTACCCCCAGTAACGCGTGAGCTTCCGCATCCATCGATTAATTGCTTTCTTTTTTATTGAAGCCGGGGCCATGGCGCGTGCGAATCCAGCGAACCGTTCCGCTTGAAGAGCGCATTACGATGCTGTGCGTTGTTTTCACCTTCCCGCTGCGATGAACGCCCGCAAGCATCGAACCGTCCGTAACACCCGTTGCCGAAAAGAAAACATCCTCGCCGACCATGCCCTCAAGGGGAATCTTCGCATGCACGTCCTTGATGCCCATGCGCTTGGCGCGTCCTTTTTGCTCGGCATTCGTGGTGACAAGACGGCCCTGCATCTGTCCGCCGATGCACCGCAGCGCCGCCGCCGCAAGAACCCCTTCCGGCGCTCCGCCGATGCCCATGTAAATGTCAATGCCCGTCGACGGCTCGGTCGTGCGGATGATGCCGGCAATGTCGCCGTCGCTAATCAGCGATATCGATACGCCGCACTCGCGCACCTGCCGGATGAGATCGGCATGGCGGGGCCTGTCAAGAATGCACGCGCGGATGCGTTTCATCGCAACCCCCTTCGCATCGGCAAGACGCGCAATATTTTCCTTCGGCGAGACGTCCAAATCGATGAGACCGGGAGGATAACCCGGCCCGATGGCAATTTTATCCATGTAAACATCCGGTGCATGCAGCAACGCGCCGCGCCGCGCCATTGCCATCACCGTCATCGCGTCGGCTTTCGCCTTCGCCGTCAGCGTCGTGCCTTCGAGGGGATCAAGCGCTATGTCGAGTTTCGGCCCCTTGCCCGTGCCGACTTTCTCGCCGATGAAAAGCATCGGCGCTTCGTCGCGTTCACCCTCGCCGATCACAATCTCGCCATTAATGTCGAGATAATTCAGCTCCCGGCGCATCGCGTCAACCGCCGCCTGGTCGGCCGCCTTCTCGCGTCCGTGCCCTATATGCTTGGAGGCGGCTATCGCCGCGCTTTCCGTTACGCGCACCAACTCCAGCGTCAGCATGCGGTCGATCACATTCTTGGGTTTCTTTGCCGCCATAAACTTGCTCTCCTCCGTCTACTCCATCATCTCGCTTCCACGCGCAATAGTAAAGGGGAAGCGACAATATCGCGACGCTCCGCCAAGCCGCCCAACACCCTGCGCATCACCTCTTCGCGGGTCTCGTGCGTCAACAAGGCCACGGGCAAACGTCCCGCATGCGCCTGCGCGTCCCCGTCGTGCGCGGGCGTCGACGTTTGGATAATCCGCTCAATCGAAATCTCCGCCGCTGCGAGCTCGCGCGTGATTGCAGCCATCGAACCGGCGCGGTCCGCCGCATGAAGCCGCAGATAGAAACATCCCTGGGACCTTGACGGCGGCAGCGCGGAACATTCCGGCAGACTCGAGAGCGCCTCCCCCAGCGGAAACACGCGGCGCCCCGCGGCAATATCGATGATGTCGGCAACGACCGCGCTCGCGGTCGCTTCCCCTCCGGCGCCGTCTCCGGCAAGGAAGAGGTTGCCGCCAAAGTCGCCGCGCAGCGAGACTCCGTTGCGTGCATTCTGCATGTGAGCCAACAAGGAATCCCGCGGCACGAGTGCGGGCCGGACCCACTGCTCAATTTCATTGCCGTCGTGCTGCCGCGCGGTTGCGAGCAGGCGGATTTCATAACCGAACTCCCGCGCAAAGCCGATGTCCTCCTGCGTGACCACCTTGATGCCCTCGACTTGAACGGCATCGAACGCGGGACGGTGCCGAAACGCCAGCGTCGACAACAACGCCAGTTTGTGCGCGGCGTCAACGCCCTCAACGTCCAGGGTCGGATCCGCTTCGGCATATCCGAGACGCTGCGCTTCGGCAAGAGCTTCACCGTAGGAGCAACGGCTTTGCGTCATGTTCGTAAGAATGTAGTTGCAAGTGCCGTTGAGAATGCCGCGCAACTCCCGAATGCGATTTCCCGCAAGCGCCTCCTTGATGCTTTTGACCACGGGAACGCCCCCGGCAATGGCCGCTTCAAAGCGCAACTGCACGCCGCCCGCCTGCGCAAGTTCCGCAAACGCCACACCGTGATGCGCGCATGCGGCCTTGTTGGCGGTGACAACATGCCTGCCCGCACGCAGCGCCTTTTCGATAAGCGCCCGGGCGACGCCGTCCTCGCCGCCGACGAGCTCGACAACGATGTCGACATCCTCAACATCCGCCAGTTCCAGTGCATCCCGGTGCCAGGCGAGTCCGTCAAGGGCAACGCCGCGATCGCGGTTGCGATCGCGCGCGCTCACCGCGACAACTTCAACGCGGCGGCCTCCGCAGCGCGCGGCAACGACATCGGCGTTGTCGCGCAACTGCCGCAACACCGCGCTGCCGACTGTTCCAAGTCCGGCAACGGCAAGCGTGACCTTCTCCGGCATTATTCGCCCTCCTGCACCGCGACGGGGCGCAATTGCTCGAGACGGTTGAGCATTTTACGACGCTCGGCTTCCATCTCCTCAACCTGCGCATGATAATCCCGCTCGTTCTCGCGGACACTGCGACTCACCTGCGCAGGACGCTCGGGGACATCGGACAGCAACGGAAAGCCTTCGCCGGACGCCTCGTCCGTCGCCGACATCGCCGCAAGCATCACGGACGCCGCCGCGACAAGACAGGGAAGGAAAATCCGCAACATCGACATCGCCCTCATGGAAACAAAGGCAAGGCGCGAAGACCTTCGCTTTCTTCAAAGCCAAACATCAGATTCATGTTCTGAACCGCCTGTCCGCTCGATCCCTTGACCAGATTGTCAAGCGCCGCAATGATAATCACGCGCCCCGGAACACGATCGGCAAACACGCCGATATGGCAAAAGTTCGAACCGCGGACATGCCGCGTTGCGGGAACATCGCCGTCGGGTAAAATGCGAACGAAAGGCGCGCCGCGGTAGAAAGACTCGAGCGCCTTGCGAACATCGGCAACGTCGCAACCGGGAGCGAGGGTGACGTAAGAGGTCGTCAATTCGCCGCGATTCATCGGAACAAGATGCGGCGTGAAACTCACGAGCATCTGCCGTCCCGCGGCACGGGAAAGTTCCTGTTCAATCTCGGGAGCGTGGCGGTGGCTCGCGACGGCATAGGGATGAACGCCTTCGGCGACTTCGGTAAACAGGTTGGCTTCCCTGACAGCGCGCCCCGCTCCCGACACGCCCGACTTCGCGTCGATGACGATGCCATCGGCGTTGATGGTTTCGGCGCGCAACGGCGGAAGCAATCCCGCAAGCACGGCGGTGGGGTAGCATCCCGGACAGGCGACGAGGTTCGCGGACGCGATTTCGTCCCGGTAAAATTCGCTAAGCCCGTAAACCGCGCCCGCCTGCAATTCCGGCGCGCCGTGTTCACGCCCGTACCATTGCGCGTAAACATCCGTGTCGCGCAGACGGAAATCGGCCGACAGATCGATGATGCGCGGCGGCGAGGTGCGCGTCGCAAGTTTCGCGAGAATCTCTTGTCCGGCTCCGTGGGGAAGACAGGAGAAGACGACATCAATGCCGTCCCAGGCGTTGTCCTTGATATCCTCTATGCGCGAGGGCGCGGGAAATCCCGGCGCCGCGAGATGGGGATGTATCTCGTGCAGCGCCCTGCCCGCATGGCTGTGCGCCGAAAGAAGCGTGATTTTCACATGGGGGTGTCCGGCAAGCAGCCTTAAAGCATCGGCGCCGGTGTATCCCGATGCTCCCAGCAACGCTACATGCAGAGAATCCTCGGCCTTGCCGCGCATTGCGGTTGGAGCGCGCTTAGCGCTTGGAGAATTGGAAACTGCGCCGTGCCTTTCGACGACCGTATTTTTTGCGTTCGACGACTCTCGCGTCTCGTGTGAGGGCACCGGCTTTCTTCAGAACGCCGCGCAGTTCGGGTTCGTAATAGGTGAGCGCCTTGGAGAGTCCGTGACGAACGGCTCCGGCCTGGCCGGACAGTCCGCCGCCGCGAACGTTGCAGGTGACGTCATACTGGCTCTCGCGGTTGGTGAGAGCGAGCGGATGCCGCAGAATCATCGAGAGAACCGGACGGGCAAAATATTCCTTCATCTCCTTGCCGTTGACGGTGATCTTGCCGGAGCCGGGGCGAATCCACACGCGCGCGATGGCGTCCTTGCGCTTGCCCGTGGCATAAGCGCGTCCATGGGAATCAAGGCGCGGGGCGGCGTCGTCGCGGGGTTCCGACGGCGGCGGGGGCGGAGGCGGAGCGGCGGCAGGCGGGTCTGCGGGAAGGATGACAGGGGAATGCTCGGGCGTCTCTTCGGAAGTTTCCCCGGAAGCC
Source organism: Hyphomicrobiales bacterium (assembly GCA_026708545.1). Taxonomy (GTDB): domain Bacteria; phylum Pseudomonadota; class Alphaproteobacteria; order JAPOUT01; family JAPOUT01; genus JAPOUT01. The sequence goes on along the minus strand of JAPOUT010000049.1, from coordinate 39,967 downwards.
TCTTCGGGAACTTCCCGGGGAGTCTCTTCAAGAGTTTCCCCGGAGGTCTTCTCGGGAGTCTCTTCGGGAGTCTCTTTGGGGTTTTCTTCGGGAGTTTCTTTATCGGCCATTAGGTTATGTTCCTTGAGGGTGCGTTCTTGGGATTGAACGATTTGACGTCAACGAGTTTGGGCTGCTGCGCCTGGTGTCTGTGGGTCTCGCCGGCATAAACGCGAAGCTTGCGCAACTGCCGCCGCGCGAGGGGACCGTCCGGCATCATGCGGCTGACGGCTTTTTCGATTACGCGCTGGGGATGCTTGCCCTGAAAGATTTTTTCCGGCGTGGTTGTTTTGATGCCGCCGGGATAACCGGTGTGGCGGTGGTATTTTTTGTCCGTAAGCTTGCGTCCGGTGAAAACCGCCTTGTCCGCATTAATGATGACGACATGATCGCCGCAATCCATGTGGGGAGTGTAATGGGGCTTGTGCTTGCCGCGCAGGCGCATCGCCACGAGCGCCGCAAGCCTCCCGACCACAACGCCTGCGGCATCAATGACGAGCCACTCGGGGTTGAGGTCGGCGGGTTTGGCGGAGAAAGTCTTCTGTGCAGTAGTCATGGGGAGTCACTACACTCCAAAGAAGCGCTCTCGTCAAGGAAAATCTCGGCGCGCCTCGTGGAAATGAAACACGGCGGCGGCAAAGACGGCAATTGCGCCCGCCTGGTGGAGAAGCCCCGCAGCGAGGGGCATTGCCGAAAACAGTGCGAAGTTGCCGAGAGCGACCTGGACGAAGAGAAGCCCCATGAGAAGCAGACGGCTTGTTTGTGCGGGTTTCGAAGAGGTTTTGCCGACGAGGAGTCCGGCGCAAAGCAGGACGGCGGCGGCGATTCCATAGGCGAGGCTCTGGTGCGCGGCGAGCAGGACGGCGGCGAGGCGGGGGGACGGAAGCACGATGCCTTCCGCCAGGGCGGGCGGGACGGATTCGCCGCGCCCGCCGGCAACCAGCGCACCGAGGAGAATCTGCATGAACAAAGCAAGCAGAATCGCCCCGGCGATCCATCGCTCCCGGGACCACCGGGCCGGCGGAACCGGCCGCAGAAGCGCGAGCGCGCTATGGAGACACAACCCCAGCAGCAAAAACGCCATAGCGAGATGCAAGGCAAGTCGATACGGATCGACATCAATGCGGTTCTGCAAACCGCTCGCAACCATATACCATCCCAACGCCCCTTGCCCGGCTCCGAGCAAAAAGATCAGCGCGAGCTTCGCAAACATCGCGGCGGAGAAATATCCGCGCAGAGCAAACCACGCGAAAGGCAGCAGAAACGCGACGCCGATAAACCTTCCGAAAGCCCGATGCGCCCACTCCCACCAATAGATGGTTTTAAATCCTTCAAGGGTCATGTCCGGATTGACGATCCGGTATTGCGGGATATGCCGGTATTGGCGGAAGGCTTCATTCCATTCTTCCTGGGAGAACGGCGGAAAGATTCCGGAAACGGGCTGCCACTGCGTGATGGAGAGTCCCGAATTCGTCAGCCGCGTCGCTCCGCCGATGAGGATTATCGCGCAAACCAGCGCGACGATGGCGAGCAGCCAAACGGCAACGGCCTTGTCATGTTTGCGCGCAATAACATCCATGGGGATATAATCAGGGATAAGTTGCAAATGTGAAAGGGAAAGATGCGCGATGCTGTTTGGCGAAGATTTTCGGACAACGTCTTTTTGGCGGGATGATGTCGCCGCACCCGCCGGCGAAGGCGCCGGATTGCCCGGGCGCGCCGACGTCCTCGTGGTCGGCGGCGGCTATACCGGCATGAGTGCGGCGTTGGAGCTGGCGCGGGGCGGACGCGAAGTTGTCGTCGTGGACGGCAACGAAGCCGGATGGGGATGTTCGTCGCGCAACGGCGGACAAGTCTCCGAAGGCGTCAAGCCCGATTACGCCAAACTTGCGCGTTCGTACGGCGGCACGCGTGCACGCGAGATCATTCTCGAATCCGAGCGTGCATTGTTCGGGCTGTGCGACTTTATTGAAACCGAAAACATCGATTGCGACTTTCGCCGCTGCGGCCGCTTTCACGGCGCGCATACCCGCAAAGCCTTCGAGCGGCTCGCGCGCGAAGTCGAACAACGCAACCGCCTTGCCGGGCGCGCAAACGGCGCCTACATGGTCGGACGCGCCGAACAATCCGCCGAAATCGGCACGCAGGCTTATTACGGCGGGGCGGTTTTTCCCGAACATGCCAGCGTGCATCCGGCGAAACTCCTGCACGGCATCGAAGTGCTCGCACGCGGCGCCGGCGCGAATGTCGTGCCCCGTTGCGCCGCCGAAACCATCGAGCGCAAGAGCGGGGGCTTTTGCGTCAAAACGCAAAAAGGGGAGATCGCCTGCCGCAACATCGTTCTCGCGACCAACGGTTACACCGGCAAGCTTTCGCCGTGGCATCGCCGGCGCATCATTCCCGTCGGCAGTTACATCATCGCGACCGAACCCCTCGACCCCGGCATCATCGAACGCGCGCTGCCAAAGGACCGCGTTTTTTCGGATACGCGCAAAATCGTCTATTACTACCGCGCCTCCCCCGACCGCCGGCGCATGCTCTTCGGCGGGCGCGTCTCCTGCAACGAAACCGACCCGCGCGTTTCCGCGCCGCTGCTGCACGCGGAAATGTCACGCCTGTTTCCCGAACTCAAGTCCGCGCGCGTGAGCCACTCCTGGTGCGGCTTCGTCGCCTTCACTTTTGACAGGCTCATGCACGCCGGATGCTTCGACGGCATCCATTACGCCACCGGATATTGCGGTTCCGGCATCGCGCTTTCGGTCCGTCTGGGCACGCATGTAGCCCGCCAAATCCTCGGAAAACCGGTGGATTCCGACGTCTTTGGCGAAATCCCCTTCCCCGCCGCCCCGTTCTACACCGGAAATCCATGGTGGCTTTCCGGTGTGCTGGTCTGGTATAAATGCCGTGACACTTTTCCATGGTGAGAAACATGAAACAAAAACTACCTTTGATAACAACCCTGTGCATCGTCCTGGCGTTTTCGTGCCCGGACGTGCACGCCGAACCGAGCCACGGCATCGCCATGCACGGCGAGCCCGTCCATGCTCCGGGATTCGAGCATCTCTCTTACGCCAACCCCGATGCGCCGCGCGGCGGGAACATCACGCACGGCATTGCAGGAAGTTTCGACAGCCTCAATCCCCTCATCGTCAAGGGCAGCGCCGCATACGGCGTGCGCGCGTGGGTCTATGAAAGTTTGATGGCGCGCGCCTACGACGAGCCCTTTTCCCTCTACGGCCTGCTCGCGGAAACCATCGAGACGCCGGAGGACCGCTCGTGGGTGGAGTTCCGCTTGCGTCCGGAAGCGCGTTTTTCCGACGGCTCTCCGGTGCGCGTTGAAGATGTCATCTTCTCGCTGGAGACGCTGCGCGACCGCGGACGCCCGAATCACCGGCTGTTTTATTCGAAGGTCTCCCGCATCGAGCGTCCCGGACCCGGGCGCGTCCGCTTCTTTCTCGAGGGCGGCGACCGCGAAATGCCCCTGATACTGGGACTGATGCCGATACTCTCGGAAAGGCATTTCCGCACCCACGATTTTGACGCCGCCGGACTCGTGCCCCCCGTCGGAAGCGGGCCTTACCGCGTCGGCGAGGTTGATGTCGGCACGCGCATCGTGTTCGAGCGCAACAAGGATTACTGGGGTGCGCATTTGGGAGTCAACCGCGGACGTTACAATTTCGACTCCATCACCTACGACTACTACCGCGACGACAACGCCGCCTTCGAGGCGTTCAAGGCGGGCCTGATTGACGTCCGCACCGAAGGCGATGCGGCGCGCTGGCAGGGCGCTTACGACTTCCCCGCCATTGTTGACGGCCGGGTCGTTCAACACGTGTTCGAAAAGCAAACGCCCTCGGGAATGTACGGCATGGTGTTCAACACGAGGCGCCCGGTGTTTGCGGACAAGCGGGTTCGCCGCGCACTGACGTTGCTGTTTGATTTCGAATGGGTCAACAAAAACCTCCTTTACGGATTGTACCGGCGCACGAACAGTTACTTCGACAGTTCCGTGTTGTCGTCGCACGGACGCGCGGCAAGCGCGAGGGAACGCGAATTGCTCGCACCGTTCGACGATGCGGTGGACGACGAAATCCTCGAGAACGGCTATACCGCCCCGCAAAGCGACGGGTCCGGACGCAACCGGGAGCACCGGCGCGAAGCGCTGGCGTTGCTGGAGTCGGCCGGCTACCGCGTGGAGGAGGGCGTCGTCGTAAATGAAAACGACGAGCCCCTGTCGTTCGAGATTTTGATTGCGCGCGTGGCCGACGAGAGGCTTGCGCTGCAGTATGCCGAACAATTATCGCGCGCGGGGATAGAAGCGCAGGTGCGGGTTGTCGACTCGAGCCAGTACCAGCAGCGCCTGCAGGGTTTCGATTACGACATGATTTTCAATTCCTGGTACGCGTCCTTGTCGCTGGGCAACGAGCAGTCGCTGTATTGGGGCTCCGAGGCCGCCGACGCCCCCGGCTCGCGCAACTACATGGGCGCGCGCGAAGCGGGCGTGGACGCGATGATTGCGGCAATACTCGAGGCGCGCGACCGGGATTCCTACATATCGGCGGCAAGGGCGCTGGATCGAGTCCTGCTGTCGGGAGAATATGTGATTCCGCTGTTTCACGTTCCGGGACAGTGGGTCGCGGCGTGGAGCCGCATCCGCTGGCCGGAGGCGACATCGCTTTACGGCTACCGCGAAGACAGCTGGTGGATTGAGGAGTAGGTTTACGGCGAATCCTTCGAGTCCTGCGCTTTTTCGACCAGGCCCGCGAGGAATTCGGCCGATTTGAGGCAAACGTCGAGACGCTCCTCCTCCTTCCAGTCGCCCTGCCAGACGAGATGGTGGTCGGGCCGCAGCCACACGGAACCGCCGCACGACTCCATCCAGCGCGCGAGTCCGGCGGGATCGGCAAAACTGTCGTTGCGGAATTTCATCACCACGCCGCGCCCGCCGACCTCCATGCGTTCGACTCCCGCCCGGCGGCACAGGATTTTCACCTGCACGACTCCGAGCAGCCGTTTGACCTCGACGGGCAGGACTCCGAATCGGTCTTCGAGTTCCTCGCCGAAGGCCAGGACTTCCCCGGTTTCACGCAACGCCCCCAAACGCCGGTAGAGACTCATGCGCAGGGAGACGTCGGCGACGAAACCCTCGGGTATGAGGGCGCTCGCACCGATGCCGATGCGCGGCGACCACGCCTCCTCGACCGCCTCGCCCCGGGACTCGCGCAACGCTTCTTCGAGCATGGCGCGGTAGAGCTCGAAACCGACTTCGCGAATGTGTCCGGACTGCTCCTCGCCGAGGAGGTTTCCCGAGCCCCGCATGTCGAGGTCGTGGAAGGCGAGGCGAAAACCGCTGCCGAGTTCCTCCATGGAGAGAAGAACCTGCAGGCGGCGTTCGACACTTTCGGGAAGCGTGCGATTGGAAGGAACGGTGAAGTATGCATAGGCGCGCTCCTTCGCACGGCCGATGCGTCCGCGCAATTGGTAGAGTTGTGCAAGTCCGAACAGGTCGGAACGGTGCACGATTAACGTGTTCGCCTCGGGAATGTCGAGTCCGGACTCGACGATGTTGGTGGAGAGAAGAATGTCGCAGGCGCCTTCGTAGAAGGATGTCATTGCATCGTTGAGTTGGTTGACGGGCATTTGCCCGTGGGCGACGACGAAGCGCAGTTCGGGAACATAGACCCGCAGAAAGCGCTCGACCTCGTCAATATCCGTGATGCGCGGGCAGACATAGAAACTCCTGCCTCCGCGGTATCGTTCGCGCAACAGGGCCTCGCGCGTGACAACGGGATCGAAGGGCGAAAGAAAGCTGCGCACGGCGATGCGGTCGACGGGAGGCGTTGCGATGACGGAAAGTTCGCGCACGCCGGACAGGGCGAGTTGGAGCGTTCGCGGTATGGGCGTTGCACTCAGCGTAAGAATATGGACGCCGTGCTGGAGTTCCTTGAGCCGCTCCTTGTGCCGAACGCCGAAATGCTGCTCTTCATCGAGGATGAAGAGTCCCAGCGAGCGAAACTTCACCCGCTTGGAGAGCAGCGCATGCGTGCCGATGATGATGTCGACTTTTCCGTCGCCGAGATCCTTTACGGCCTTGTTCGCCTGCGTCGCCGTAACGAAACGGGAGAGTTGGCGTATTTCGACGGGAAAGCCCCGGAAGCGTTCGCGGAAAGTCGCAAAATGCTGGCGCGCGAGGAGGGTGGTCGGCGCGAGGACGGCGACTTGCGATCCGCTCATCACCGCAATGAAGGCGGCGCGCAGGGCGATTTCGGTTTTACCGAAGCCGACGTCGCCGCACACGAGCCGGTCCATGGGTTTTCCGGCCGCGAGGTCTTTTGCAACGAGTTCCATCGCCTGCGCCTGGTCTTCGGTTTCCTCGAAAGGAAAGCGCGCGCAGAATTCCTCGTATCCCGGCGGAGAGAGCATGACCGCTCCGGTGCTCAGCGCCCGCGCCCGCGCCGTCGAAATCAGTCGTCCCGCCATGTCGCGCAGCCGTTTTTTCACGCCGTCCTTGCGCGTCTGCCACGAGGCGCCGCCGAGCTTATCAAGCGCCACCTCCCCCTCGCCGGAGGAATAGCGCGAGAGCAGATCGACGTTTTCGACCGGCAGAAACAGCCTGTCGCCGTCCTTGTAGCCGAGCAGCAGGCAGTCGTGGAGCGCGCCGCCGGCCTCGAGGGTGTGCAGGCCTTCGAAACGGGCGATGCCGTGATCGACATGAACGACATAGTCGCCCTGCGCGAGTTCGCCGATATCAAAAAAGATGCGTTTGCGTTTCGGACGGCGTCGAATAAGCCGCTCGCCGAGGACGTCCTGCTCGCTGATGATGGCGATATCGGAAGCCTCGAAGCCGGCTTCGAGTCCCAGGGAGACGCTCGCAAGCGTATCTGCGGGAAGGCGCAAGGCATCTTCCCACGAGTCGGCGAACTCGATGTCTTCGACTCCGTGGTCGCGCAGCAGCGCGCACAAACGCTCGCGCGACGGTTTGCTCCAGCTTGCGGTGACAATGCGCAATCCGCGCGCGCGCAGGGATTCGATATGATTCGCCAAGGCTTCGAATACGTTGCTTCCTGCTTGTTTTTGTTCCGGGGTGAAATCGCGGCCGCGCCTTGCGCCGAGATCAATGCGCACGGTCGATTTGTCCTGCGAGTCCTCTCGTGCGGAGATTCCCGGCGTGAAGAATCTCGCGCGCGTTTTTTCCATGCGGGCTTCCCACTCGGACGAAAGCAGATAGAGTTCGCCGGGATCGAGGGGCTGGTAGACCGGCGCGCCGAAGGAGGTTTCGCCGATGTGGCGGGTGCGTTCGGCGTGGTATTCCTCGATTGCTTCGAGTCTTCGCGCGCGGGCGGACTCGCATCCGTGGTCAAAGGAGAGCCACGCGCCCTCGGGCAGGTGGTCGAACAAGGATTCGAGTTTGTCGAAGAAGAGCGGGAGCCAATGTTCCATTCCCCGAAACCGCGCGGCGCGGCTGACGGCCTGGTAGAGGCCGTCTTCGCCGGATGCGGCCCCGAAGCGCGCGACATATCCCGACCGAAAGCGCGTGATGCTTTCCTCGTCGAGAAGGGCTTCGGACGCGGGCAGAAGGAGGATTTCGTTTTCCTCGGCGCCGGAACGCTGGCTGTGCGCATCGAAACCGCGCAGTGATTCGAGGGTGTCGCCGAAGAAATCCAGGCGCAGGGGCTCGCTTGCGGCGGCCGGGAAAATGTCGAGAATGCCGCCGCGCCGCGCAAATTCCCCCGGTTCGGCGACGACATCAACCCGCGCGTATCCGTTCTTGACGCAGAAACCGGAGATGTCCTCCATGCTGACGGTATCGCCGACCCGGATTCGCCTGCCCGCACCGCGTATGGCGGCGCGGGGGACGAGTCGCTGCGTGACGGCGTTGACGGTCGCCAGCAGGATGCGCGGTGCGGATTTGCCCGGTTCCTGGAGACGGAAGAGCGTCTCGAGCCGCTGCATCATGACGTCCATGCGCGGCGAGACGCGGTCGTAGGGAAGGCAGTCCCATGCAGGAAAGCGAAGCACTTCGACTTCGGGATCGAAGAATCCGATTTGCTCGATGAGTTGCGACATGCGCGCCTCGTCACGGACAACGTGTGCAAGGGTTGCGCCGGACGAACGCGCAAGGGCGCAGAGCAAAACGGCGTCAATGCCCTCGGGCGTTCCGGCGACTTCCATGCGCGCGCTTCCGCGCAGCAAGGCGTCGTGGTGCTCGTGCGCGAATGCCGTCGCGCTCATCACTGCGGTGCGTGCCGGCGGGTTGTGCTCTTGTGAAACTCCAACAGCAAATCAAGAACGTCGCTGCGCGCGTCCCCGGGGACTTCGACGCGCCCGCATATCCAGTCGAAGAGGACGGGATCGGGCGTTTCCAGCAGCGTCTCGAAGCGTTCGAGCGCACCGGCGTCAAGGCGGTCGAGCCACTGGTCGGCGAATCCGCCAAGCAGGAGGTCGGCTTCCCGAATGCCCCTGTGCCACGCCCGAAAGCGAAGTTTTTTGCGTTTGGTTTCCAGATTTGTGTCGTTCAAAACGTGCGCTTTCGTATTTTTATGCGGTGGTAGTATAGTCGACTATACTCGAAGCTTTGCGAGTGAGGAACACACAGCATCCATGCGCCCGGAAATTCTTTTTTCATTATTCCAAGACGCCTCGACGCTTTCGGGCGTGGGGCAGCGAACGGCCAGCGCGCTGGAGAAGCGCACGGGGCGCCGCTTGCTGGACATGTGCTGGCTGCTGCCGCAGGGCCTGATTGACCGGGGGCACCGCCCGCCGGTCGGAATGCTGCGCCCGGGGGATATTGCGACGCTGAAACTTCAGATTTCGGGGCATTCGCCTCCGGGACGTCGCCCGCGTCCCTATGTGGTGCATTGTTTTGACAAGACGGGCGAGATTGATCTGGTGTTTTTCCACATGAAACCGCGTTATCTCCTCGAACAACTGCCGAAGGGAGAGACGCGTTTCGTGAGCGGACGCGTGGACTTCTACCGCAACCGCGCGCAGATGCACCATCCCGCCTACATCGTCAAGCCCGAGGCTTTGCCGCAATTGCCGCTGCTGGAGGCGGTCTATCCTTCGGCGCTGGGAGTGGGACCGCGGGTGTTGCGCAAGGCAATCGTCTCGGCGCTGAAGCAGGTTCCCGAACTTCCCGAATGGCTGGACGAAGACCGTCTTCGGTCCCATCGCTGGCTTGATTGGCGCGGAGCGTTGCTGCGCGCGCACGCGCCGCAGAACCTCGCCGAACTGGAACCCGACGCTCCCGCGCGCAAGCGTCTTGCCTATGACGAGTTGCTTGCAAACCAATTGGCGCTGGCGGTTCTCCGGGCGCATCATCGCAAGCGCACCGGACGCGCCCTGACCGGCGGGGCGGAACTGAAGGAGCGCACCATAAAATCGCTGCCATGGAATCTGACCTCGGCGCAGCAGCGGGTCCTGCGTGAAATCGAGGCGGACATGGAATCGCCCTACCCCATGCTGCGCCTGCTGCAGGGCGATGTCGGCAGCGGCAAAACAATCGTCGCGTTTTTATCAATGCTGGGAGCGGTGGGCGCGGGCGCGCAAGCCGCGTTTATGGCGCCGACGGAACTGCTCGCACGGCAGCATTACGCGGCACTGGAGCCGCTGTGCGAACATTTGGGACTGCAGATGGATTTGCTGGTCGGACAGGGAAAATCGGCGGGACGCTCGAAAGTGCTGGCAAGCCTGGAGAGCGGCGATACCCGGATATTGGTCGGAACACACGCGCTGTTCCAGGAGCAGGTGAAATTTGCGGATTTGGCAATGATTGTGATTGACGAGCAGCACCGCTTCGGCGTGCATCAAAAACTGCAGCTGTCGGAAAAGGCGAAGGTGGAGGTCGACACGCTGGTGATGACGGCGACGCCGATTCCGCGAACGCTGACGATGACGGTGTATGGCTACATGGAGGTTTCGCGCCTGGACGAATCACCTCCGGGCCGCATGCCGGTAGTCACCGGGGTGCTGCCGTTTTCGCGGCTGGAAGATTTGGCAAACCGGTTGCGCGAGGCGATTGCCGGAGGCGCGAGGGCGTTTTGGGTCTGCCCGCTGATTACCGAAGTTGAAGACGGCGAAGACGGCGAGCCTCGACGCAAGAAAAGCGCGGCGGTTGAGCGGCATGAATGGCTTCGCGAACGTTTCGGCGATCGTGTCGGACTGGTACACGGGCGCATGAAGAGTCAGGACAAGGACTCGGTGATGAGCGCTTTCGCCCGCGGAGACTTGGACATTTTGGTCGCGACAACCGTGATCGAAGTCGGAATCGACGTCCCCGAGGCGAGCGTGATGGTAGTCGAGGAGGCGGAAATGTTCGGCCTGGCGCAACTGCACCAACTGCGCGGACGCGTCGGGAGGGGAACGGTTGAATCATCGTGCATGCTGTTGTACCGGCCGCCGCTTTCGGACATGGCGGTGCGGCGCTTGCGGCTGATGCGCGAAACCGAGGACGGCTTTCGGATAGCGGAGGAGGATTTGCGCCTGCGTGGTGCCGGCGAATTGCTGGGCACGCGCCAGAGCGGCCTGCCGGAATTTCGCGTTGCGCATCCCTATTCGCATGCATCGCTGCTGGAGGAGGCACGCGTGAATGCCGAGGAAATCCTCAAAGAAAATCCGAATTTGGAGGGCGAGCGCGGCGAGGCGTTGCGGGTTCTTCTTTATTTGTTTGAGCGCGACGAGGCGGTCGGTTATTTCCGCTCGGGTTAATCTTCGTTCCGCCCTTCGGGGTCGGGCATGACGAGTCCCAGCGAAACAATCATCTTTGCCGCATCTTCGACTCCCATATCAAGTATAATGATGTCCTGCGTCGGCACAAACAGCAAAAAACCCGATGTCGGATTGGGAGTTGTCGGAACGAAAACGGTCGACATATCCTGCTGGAGTTTGTGCGGGATTTCGCCTTGCGTCTGGTCGGCGAGGAAAACAAGGGCGTAGATGCCGGGCCTCGGATATTGGATGATTCCGACTTTTTTGAAGGACATTTTTTCGGACGAAAAGACGGCTTCGAAGATTTGTTTGAGCGCGGAGTATATGGCGCGCACGACGGGCATGCGCGCAACGAGTCTCTCGCCGGCTTTGAGGACGGAGCGCCCGATAATGTTTGCAGTCAGCGCGCCGAGCATTGTGAAGAAGATGGCCGCGAAGATAAGTCCGAGCCCGGGAATATTCACGGGGAGGTAGCTTTCGGGGTGGTACTTTTCCGGGATGAAAGCGTCGTACCAATTATCGACCCATTCGATGAACCAAAAAACAAGGTAGAAGGTGATGATGATGGGAACGGCAGCGACGATTCCCGTCAGAAAATAGGTTTGCAGCCGCCCAAGCAATGTTTTCTTGGGCACCTCAGGCTTGGGGAATGGGGATTCGTTCATGCATGCCGATGTTTTCAATTTTGCGGTCTACCACCGATTCATAGCACTTCTTCGGAGGTTTTGGAATCTCTTATTTTTGCCGGCCCGGCGTCAGAAGCAACCCCGACAGGCAAGCCGTATCCGGCATACGAAACATTCCCGGGTCCTGTGCATTCTGTTTAAAGTTTTAGAAAACCATTTTAGAAATGTGTCTGACTTTTTCATGTCGGAATCATGTGAGCCGTACACATACATCGCTTCACCCTCTTTCTAAAAAGAACCGGAGACGCCGAAAAGCGTCTCCGGACAATAGGCTCGGTTCCCTTACTGCGATCGAGCGCAGAGATTCCCGAGGGGTCGTAATATCCGAATCACTCTATGCGCATAGAGCAACCCAGTCGCACATTCTATGCACATAAACCGGTTTAAATCAACACCGTCGTACGCGCGTAGCCATCCAGATCGGCCTCCACCTCCAAGCGAAGTTTATACTTGCCGACCGTCACTTCAACGTTTGTTCTTGCAACGCCTCTTTCTTACGATCCCAAAACCCCGCGTCTGGTTCGACGGGCTCTCCACTCGACAACCTCTCCTCGAGTAGATTCTCAACCCGAACCCTCTCCCGGTAATCATGAATGAGAGCCGAAATAAAAGCGCTCACATCGACGATTTGGCCGGACCGCACAGCCTCATCAATCCACAATCGATTGTCAGGTGACAGAGACACGGACAATTGCTCGGTAGCCATGGTCGCGATTCCTCCTTTTTGTTCACACGATTGTTAACATTAACTGGCATTCGTTAAATTTCAAGAGAAAAGAGCCGTCGGCAGCCCCTTTGAAACAAGGCATCCCGGGGGCGGACCCGCCTTGAGATTGGGGAATCACTCCACTGTGACCGACTTTGCCAGATTTCTAGGCTGGTCGACATCCGTCCCGCGCAACAAGGCGCAATGATACGCGAGCAGTTGTAGCGGGACAGCGTAAAGCAGCGGTGCTTGCAGCGATGATGCCCGGGGGAGTTCCAAAGTGATGGAAGCAAGTCCGCGCGCCTTCGCAGCACCTGCCGCATCGGTGAGCAAAATGACATGCCCTCCGCGTGCCGAAACCTCCTGAATGTTGGCAAGCGTCTTGTCGAAGAGTTCGCCGGACGGTGCAATGGCAACGAGCGCAACCTTGCCATCGATAAGCGCAATGGGCCCGTGCTTGAGTTCGCCTGCAGCGTATCCCTCACCGTCAAGATACGAAGTTTCCTTGAGCTTGAGTGCGCCTTCAAGGGCGAGCGGGTAGTTGAATCCGCGTCCGATGTAGAGGGTTTGGCGTGCATCAACGATTGTGCGGGCAATGCGACGGATATCGTCTTCGAGTTTAAAGCATTCACGCATCATCTCGGGTGCTTGTACGAGTTCGTTGACGAATGCCTCTTGTGTTTGGTCGTCAATGGTTTCTTTACAACGTGCGAGATGAATCGCAAACGCGGCAAGCACGGCAAGCTGGCAAGTGAAGGCTTTGGTGGACGCAACGCTGATTTCGCGCCCGGCGAAAGTTCGAAAAAGCGCGTCGGCCTGCCGAGCAATGGTGGAGTCAGGCGCGTTGACGATCGAGATGCTCGGGTGGTTGTTTTGCTTGCAGTGCCGGAGGGCGGCAAGCGTATCGGCTGTTTCGCCGGATTGCGAGATAAGGAGTGCGAGAGCATTGTCGGTGAAAACGGGCTTGCGGTATCTGAATTCCGACGAGATATCGACTTCGACCGGAATACGCGCGATGTCTTCTATCCAATATTTTGCGACCATCCCGGCGAGATAGGCGGTTCCGCATGCGATGACATCAATCTTGGCAATGCCGGCGGCATCAAACGGCAGATCGGGAAAGGCGGTTTTACCGCCATTGATATAAGCGTTGAGCGTGTTGGATACGACTTCAGGCTGTTCGAAGATTTCTTTTGCCATGAAGTGCCGATAATTTCCCTTATCGATGTTTTCATGCGCGGTGGAGAGTTGTTTCCATTCCCGTTCGAGAGACGTGCCGTTTCCATCGGTGATGGTAACGCCTTCGCGTGTCAACAATGCATGGTCACCTTCTTGGAGAAAGCAGAAACGGTCGGTAAACGGCAGCAAGGCGAAGGCGTCGGATGCGGCGTAAACTTCGTCGCTTCCCTGCCCGATGGCCATCGCGGCTCCGTAGTGTGCGAGCAAGATGCAGTCCGGATGGTCGCGCAACAGCATCGCCAGGGAAAAAGAGCCGCGCAATTGCGCGCACGTGTCGCGCAAGGCCTCGAAGGGCTGCGCTCCGGCTTCGAGCCGCGCATCCATTAATTTAACGATAATCTCCGTATCGGTTTCGGATGAGAAGTTTGCACCGTCGCGTTGCAACTGCGCACGCAGGTCAATATGGTTTTCGAGGATGCCGTTGTGAACAACGGCAACACGTTCGCTCGTGTGCGGGTGCGCGTTTTCGAGGGTGACGGCCCCGTGTGTTGCCCATCGCGTGTGCCCGAGGCCGTTGTTTCCCTCGATGGGATTGGCGGCAACCTCTTCGCGCAGTCGCTCGAGTTTGCCGACGGCTCTGCGGGATTGGAGCTTACCGTCGATGTTGGATGCGAGTCCGGCGGAGTCGTATCCTCTATATTCAAGTCGCTCGAGGGCTTCGAGGAGAAGCGGTGCTACCGGGCGTTGTGCGAGGATGCCGACGATGCCGCACATGGTTCAATTGCCTTTATCTTTTTTGCGCGGCCGGTTGCTCTGGCGCGCGCGGGCGATTGCGAGGGTTTCGTCATCAACGTCGTCGGTGATGGTCGATCCCGCACCGACGGTTGCGCCTTTGCCGACGCGTACAGGCGCAACAAGGGATGTGTTTGAGCCGATGAAAGCGCCATCACCAATGTTTGTTTTGTGCTTTTCCTTGCCGTCGAAATTGCATGTGATAGTGCCGGCTCCGATATTTGCTTCTTTGCCGACATTTGCATCGCCAACGTAACTGAGGTGATTGATTTTTGCGGATTCTTCAACGTTGGCCTGCTTGATTTCGACGAAGTTTCCGATGCGGGCGCGCGCTCCGATGTTTGCGCCGGGACGCAGTCTTGCATAAGGACCGACGGTCGCAAAAGTTTCGACATTTGCACCTTCGAGATGGGAGAAGGCACGAATGCGGGCGCCTTGTGCAACCCGGACCCCGGGCGCAAACACCACGTTTGGCTCAACGATAACACCCGACTCCAAAACTGTATCGAAGCTAAAAAAGACACTATCGGGATCTTGCAGACAAGCCCCCGCTTGCAACGCGCGTTCACGCAAACGCTTCTGCATCACCGCTTCAGCTTGAGCAAGTTGCACCGGAGTTTCAACGGCAAAGCCTTCTTGTGAATCACATTCCCGCAAATTGACGTCTCCACTCTCTTGCATCACCGATTGGATCAGCCATTTGAAGGATACAGAATCTGTTTTCGTTTTATCGAGGGTCTCTTTATCGATAAGAGCTGCCACAGGAGAATCCTCACCGTTTTTAAGGAGCAAAACGGGTTGCTTTTCTTGGCATGCAGATAAAAGCACCTTGAGAGTTTCTGCTCGCAGAAAAGGCCGGTTTGTTTCGAGAAAAAGAATATGGCTTGCCTTGCTTTCATTGAGGAATGCGCGCCATTGTGTCGATGCATCCGCTTCCTGCAATACCACGGGCGACTCGTCGGCGATCCGGCTTGCAGTCTCGAGAATGTAATCCAAGACGGGCCTTGATGCGAGTTCATAGTTCGCGTTACAAAAGATGGCTGCGCCGATAATCATGCCGTTACTTATAGACGAAATTCCGCCTCGATATAAGCAAGGAGTTTTTCGACGCACTCTTCGATATTATTTGCCGCGGTATCGATGGTTAGGTCGGGGTTTTTCGGAGTTTCGTAGGGAGCGGAAATTCCGGTGAATTCCCGGATTTCGCCGGAGCGGGCTTTTTCATAGAGTCCCTTCGGATCCCGTTCTTTGCAGACTTCAATATCGGCATGGATGTGGATTTCCCGAAAACTGTCGCCGATGACTTCGCGGGCGCGCGTTCTATCGGACGCATACGGCGAGATGAAAGCGGTGATGACGAGCATGCCGGCTCGCGAAAAAAGCCCGGCGACTTCGAAGGCGCGGCGAATGTTCTCGGCTCGATCCTCCGGCGAGAAGCCAAGGTCGGCATTGAGTCCGTAGCGCAAATTATCGCCGTCAAGAACGAAGACTTGGAACCCCTGTTCGTACAAACGCCTCTCGAGTGTGAGGGCGAGCGTGGACTTGCCCGCACCGGAGAGCCCGGTAAACCACAAAACGCCGTTTTTGTGGCCAATGCGCCGCGCGCGCTCGTCAATGGTAACATGGTGCGGCACGCGCGTGATATTCGTGGCACGTCGAGTAAGACGTCTGTCGGTGTATCCCTGCATTGAGATGGTGCCGCCGCCTTGTATTTGCTTGTCCCGCGCAAGAATGAACCGCCCGGTATTCGTATTTTCATCAAAGGGATCGAAAGCAAGTATCGTGCGAGCGCGAATGATAATCTCGCCTATCTCGTTAGCCTGGATGTTATCGGCCTGGTTGCGTTGCAGGGACGCGGGATCGACGACCCATTCAATGTTTTCGATATCGGCCGGGATGCGCGTGTTTGCGAGTCGCAGTTCGCAAACATCGCCGGTGCGCAGAGGCGTTTGCGCAAGCCAGAAGATTCTTGCTCGAAAGACGTCCGATTCCACAGGTGGATTTTTCGAATGGCTGACGAGTTCACCTCGCTCGATGAAGATCTTCTCCTTGAGGGTGATGCCAACGCACCGGCCGGCCTGCGCTTGTGCGGGATTTTCGCCGGGGTGGTTCTCAATGGAAGCGAGCGTGGCGGTTTGATTGGACGGAGAGAACAACAATTCCTCGCCGACCTGCATTTGCCCGCTTTCGATGCGCCCGACAAGAATGCGCTGCGTATCGTTTCGATAAACGTCTTGAACAGGAAATCGCAACGGCAGATCGACAGATTCGCCCCGCGCCTGGAAGTTTTGCAGCGCTTCGAGGACGCTTGCACCCTTGTACCAAGGCATGTTGGCGCTGTGCCGGACGATGTTATCGCCTTCGACGGCGGAAACAGGAATGATGGCGACGGGATCGATGTCGAGTCGTTCGAAATATTCGCGGATTTCTTTCTCAAGGGCGTTGAAACGCGCAGCATCATAACCGACCAAATCCATTTTGTTGATGACGACTCCGAGTTGCCGCACCCCCATGAGATGGAGCAGAAATCCGTGCCGGAAGGATTGCTCCTGGAGACCTTCCTGCGCGTCAATGACGAGGAGCGCGGCATCGGCGCGCTCGGCGCCGGTGATCATGTTGCGCACGAAACGTTCGTGTCCGGGCGCATCGATAAGAATGTATTCGCGACCGTGACTGTTGAATCGTATCCACGCGCTGTCGATGGTAACGCCTTGGTCGCGTTCGGCCTGGAGCGCGTCCATGAGGAACGCCCACTGGAAGGTAACGCCCCTGCGCTTGCACATTTCCTCCATTGCGTCTTTTTTGCCATGGGGAAGCGCGTCGGCATCGTGGAGGAGTCTCCCGATGAGCGACGATTTGCCGTGATCGACGTGGCCGATAAGGACGAAATGCAACGGCGGAAGATTCTGTGAAGACGGCATGCGCGTCACATGTACCCGTCAACGCGCAACCGTTCGAAGGCATCTTCGGATTCATGGTCCATGAGCCGTCCGGCACGCTCGGCCTGGCGGGTTTGCGCCAGTTCGTCGAGAATTTCCTCGATGGTGGCGGCGGTGCTTTCGATGGGGCGCGTAATGTCCGTATCGCCGAGAGAACGGTACCGTTTGCCGTCGCGAGCGAAGTAGAGATCGACGACGGGAATGTCCTCGCGCTGGATGTAAGCCCAGATGTCCCGCTCGGTCCAGTGTAGAAGCGGATGGATGCGGATGTGCGCGCCGGGGGGAGGATCGGTTGCATATTGATTCCAGAACTCCGGAGGCTGTTCACGCGGCTGCCACTCGCCGAAACTCCCGCGCGGAGAGAAGACCCGCTCCTTTGCGCGCGTCGCCTCTTCGTCCCGGCGGATGCCGGCAATGAGTCCCCGAAATCCATGCGCTGCGATTGCGGCTTTGAGTCCGAGGGATTTACGCGCGGCGGAG
The DNA here is from genome assembly GCA_026708545.1 of Hyphomicrobiales bacterium. Lineage (GTDB taxonomy): Bacteria > Pseudomonadota > Alphaproteobacteria > JAPOUT01 > JAPOUT01 > JAPOUT01. The sequence goes on along the minus strand of JAPOUT010000049.1, from coordinate 22,439 downwards.
CGTGCGGCGGGAGGCAGGTCTTCGTCGGTTTCGGAAATATCCGGACATTCTTGCAGCAGAAGATTGATGTTCCATTTTTTTGCATATTCGTCGCGGAAGGCATACATCTCGGGGAATTTTTTTCCGGTATCGACATGAAGCAAGGGAAAGGGCATTCGCCCGAAGAAAGCTTTTTGGGCAAGCCGTATCATGGTGTTCGAGTCCTTGCCGAGCGACCAGAGCATGGCGATGTTGTCGATGGTTGCAACGGCTTCGCGCAGGATATAGATGCTTTGGCTTTCGAGGCGGTCCAGTCGGTTCATGATGTAGAAGTTATGTCAGCGTGCGGGGCGTGGCAAGAGGCGCCTGCTTGCGCGTTCGAAAGGAAGAGGGCAAGATGTCGGAATGTCGGATGGAGCCTTGAACGCGGAAACGGAAGCGCAGATTTGCGCGGTTGGACTGGAACATGACAAGCCCGTGGTGATTTGCGACGTGGACGAGGTTTTGTTCCAATTTTTGATTCCGCTCGAGCGCTACCTCGCCGATGTCGGCCATCGGCTGGAGATGCGTTCGAACGCCTCGCTGTTCGGCAACGTGTATGCGACGGGAAGCGAAACGCCGATTGAAAACGAAGAAGTCGGTGCATTGCTCGAAAAATTTTACGAGCGCGATGTTGAATCGCAGCCTCCGATACCCGGCGCCGCGGCGGCCCTGGCGGGATTGTCGAAGCGGGCGCGCGTCGTGATAATCACGAATTTGCCGGCGGCATACGGCAGCAGGCGCCAACGGGCCTTGCGTGTTCACGGGATGGATTACCCTCTCATTGTCAATAGCGGCCCGAAAGGGAAAGCGCTGGCAAAATTGCTGCACGGGCACAAGGCGCCGTCGTTTTTCATTGAGGACATGCACATGCATTTGGTTTCGGCAGCGCAGATTAAGGGATTGCATTGCGTTCAGTTTGCAGCTGACACTCGCCTGGCACGTCTGGTCAAACGCGCCGAGAACGCCTACCACGCGAAGGGCTGGGGTCCGGCGGCCCGCTATATCGAGGCGCGGCTGGATCAAGCGGGGCGAACTTCGGTAACTTCCGGAATGTAGTGCCGTAAAAGATTTTCGATTCCCTGCTGGAGCGTCATGGTTGCCGACGGGCAGCCCGCGCAGGCGCCGCGCATGTGGAGATAGACGACACCCTGCTCAAAACGCGAGAAAACGATGTCTCCGCCGTCGCGTGCAACGACGGGACGGACCCGCTCATCGAGAAGCTGTTTGATTGCGGTGATGGTTTCGCCGTCTTCGCCGCCGGACTCGCCGGCTTCGTGCACATCGTGGCCGCGTTTCGTGGATGCCTGCTCGAGCAGCGCGGGCTCGCCGGAGCGAAAATGTTCCATGATGGCTCCGAGGATGAGCGGTTTGACGAATTTCCATTCGGTGGAAGATGTCACGGAGATGAAATCGCTGCCGAGGAATACATTATCGACTCCTTCAACGGCAAACAGCCTTGTTGCAAGAGGCGAGTCGCCTGCAGCGCCGGCATCGGCAAAGTTCGCGCCTTCGCCGGCAAGCACTTCGCAACCGGGAAGAAATTTCAATGTTGCAGGGTTTGGAGTGTCTTCGGTTTGGATGAACATGGCGTTTCCGTTTATGAGAAAATTTCGATTTGCTCGTCCGTGAGATTTCCGGGAACGATTGTAACGGGCACGGACAGCCTTTCGTTTTTATCGGCGAAGAGTCCGGAGACGAGAGGCCCGGGCCCTTCCGTGCCCATGGCCGCACCCAACACCAGAATCACGAAGTCTTGCGCTTCGGAGAGGTAGGCGAGAAGTTGTTCTTTCTTGTTCCCTTCGCGGATGACGAGTTCGGGCTGGATGCCCGAGAGTTTCAGTGCATCGGCGGCAAGGGTTTTAAGCATGCCCTCGGCGGCGGCTTGAGCCTCTTCTTTCATGAGAGATTCGACGCCGAGCCAATGCTGGAATCCTTCAGGTTCAATGACGACCATGAGAACGAGGCCGGACTGGGTTTTCATGGCCTCGCGACAAGCGAATCGCATAGCAATCTGCGATTCGGGGGTTTCGTCGGTGATGACAAGGAATTTGGTTTTCATACACGCGATACTATCGCTTTTTGGCGGATATGGGAAGGATTCCGGTGTGCAGGAAATGGAAAAAAGATAAAAAGGAGAGAAGGGTTGCTGTTCGCATTTTTTCGTCGAGGATAACAAAATCCAATGGACATGATTCGGCTACCAATCTCCGCCGAAGTCATCTCCCATGCTGTCCGGGTAATCCCCGCTATCATAGTCCCCGTCATCACTGCCGCCTAGCAGAGACCATTCATCATTTTCGGTGGTTTCGGGACTATCGATATCCGGCGCGGATGATTCGGGACTATCCCCTCCCCCGCTAAACATATCGGAGATGAAATCCGCTATTACCAATATCATAAAAAAATCCATAAGGCCGCCAAGCCAAGAGGATTGTTCCGTTCTCTGCCGTCTCGTCTTTCCTTTTCTCATATTGGGTGTTTAGGGTGGTTCTGTCCCCAAGTAAACAAAATTCTCAAAAGCCTCGCAGTTCCCGCGAGGCTTTCAGGCGATTCGCGTGTTGAATTTCGGATCAACCAAATCATCCGGAAACCTATCGTGTAGCGTGGAATTTTGTCTACAGCAGGGATATAACCGCCCAAAAAAAGCTGCCAGACTCACCGAGGGGGACATAGCGAGTCTGGCAGCAAAGGAGGTCCAAATGAACAGTTGTGACTATACCGGATTTTCGGGAGGCGAGCCCTGTTGATTCAGCATGGGAGATATGCACAGCAAGCGCATCTAAAACCCGCGAAATTTGAGGATTTTTAAGGGTCTGAAATCACTGATTTTATGTGTGATTTGGACGGAGGCGATTCGCCGAGCCGATTCGGTCGCAACATGATTCGGGTGATTCGGGGGGAGGCGGCTTGGGAGTGCTTAAAGAAACGCTGCCAGGCTCACCGAGGGGGACATAGCGAGCCTGGCAGCAAAGGAGTTCCAAATGAACAATTGGAATATAGATGATTCTCAGCAAATTAGAATTGCTAATTTGTCATGGTAGCTATGCATTTTATGCGCAAGTAAGTCGCAACGCTTCGAAAGTCGGCTTCGGGGAGCCGCACAAAATTCCGCCGATAATCCCCGCGGCTGGCGCAGGAAACAAAGAGAGAGCGGTTATGTGGACGACTTTTCCGGTTGACCGGGAAAGGTAAATGGAGATCTTCGCTCCGTGAAACAGGACGTGCAAAAAAAAGCACCCCGGCAAATCTTCGGAAATGCCGGGGTGCCCTTTGGGTTGGTCTGCAGGAGTTGCATTAGGTCCCGGTTCCGACCGGATCTCAAGCTTTTTCCGGGAAATCCGGGAAGTTGCAAGATTTTTTCGGAATTTTTGGCGATGTTTGGGCAGTTTCAGGAGATCAAAAAACCGCCGCAATAGGGCGGAATTTTGCGAATCGGTCAGGATATTGACCGAAAAGCGGCATGATTCGCCGGATTTTGAGGACCTGATTCGGCGGCCATCCAAGCGGTGTCACGCCGCATGCTCCGACAAAATCAAAGCGCCTCACGGCAACCGGGATGCGGTTAGTACTGCCAGCTTTCCATTTGCTCCAGAAGAAAATCGCAAAACACCCGAATCCGCTTTGAGTGGCGCAGTTCTTCGGGATAGACGAGGTAGGTGCGAAACGAAGGCGGCTCGACGTCTTCAAGAATTCGGACAAGCCCCCGTTCGGCGGGAGCCATGTAATTCGGCAGCATCCCGATTCCCATCCCTCCCTGGAGCGCGAGTAACACGCCCATAAGATTATCGACCCGCAAAACCGGCTTGCGCGAACCATGCAGGAGGCTTCCTGCCGTCAGCAACCAGTTAACGTCCCTGATTCCGATGGGCGCGTTCTCCCCGTAGACGACGATGTCATGGTCGTCGAGATCCTCGAGCCGTTCGGGAGTTCCATGTTTTTCAAGATAGCCTTCGGAAGCGGCAATGTGGTAGTGGACGATGAAGAGGGAGCGTCTCACCAAATCAACCTGATGAGGTGCACGAAAACGCACGGCGACATCGGCATCGCGCATGCCGAGATCGAGCTCGTGGTCGGTCAGGAGGATTTGCAGTTCGATTTCGGGATAGATATCGGTAAATTCTTTCAGGCGCGGAACAAGCCAGTGACTCCCAAAACCCACCGTCGCGGTCACGCGCAGCGAGCCGATCGGTTTTTCCTTGCTTGACGAGATTTGCCCTTCGGCTTCGCGCAATTCATGCGCAACCTTCGTGGTGGTTTGATAGAGGAGGTCACCTTGCTCGGTAAGGATGAGTCCGCGAGCGTGCCGATGAAACAAAGGCACCGAGAGCGACTCTTCCAACGCTCGAACCTGCCGACTGATTGCGGACTGCGAGAGTCCCATGACCTCCGCGGCCTTCGAGAAGTTTCGGATGCGGGCAACTTCGTGGAAGATTCGAAGTTTGTCCCAATCGAGGGCGCTCATGTTGATTTCCCCGATGCAAGAAACCTCTCGGCATCAAGGGCCGCAATGCAGCCCATGCCCGCGGCGGTGATGGCCTGGCGATAGGTGTCGTCGGCAACGTCTCCGGCGGCGAAGACTCCCTCCACTGATGTTGTCGATCCGGGCGGGTTGATGCGAATGTGTCCGCTGTTCGACATGCCGAGCTGTCCCTTGAAGATGTCGGTTGCGGGAAGATGTCCGATGGCGATGAAGATGCCGTCGGCTTCGATCGTGCCGGTTTCGCCGGATTGCGTGTTTCGGATGTTCACGCCTGATGCCTGCGGCGGATTGGAGTCGCTGCCGATGATTTTCTCAACCACGACATTCCAAACAACTTCGATTTTTGGATTATCAAACAGACGGTTTTGCAGAATTTGCTCGGCGCGGAGCGTGTCGCGTCGATGCAGCAGGCGCACCCGCTTGGCAAAGCGGGTTAGGAACAACGCCTCTTCGACAGCCGTGTTGCCCCCGCCCACGACGACGACTTCCTTGTCGCGGAAAAAGAATCCGTCGCAAGTTGCACAAGCGGAAACTCCGTGGCCTCGATAACGTTCCTCTCCGGGGACTCCGAGCCACCGGGCCTCCGCGCCTGTCGCAATGACGAGGGTTTGCGCGGCGTATTTCGTTCCCGAATCGCCGGTGATTTGAAAAGGCCTGCTCGAGAGATCAGCCTCAAGGGCAATATCTTCGCGCACGTCGACACCGAGGTGCTCGACCTGCGCGCGCATCTGTTCCATCAGCCAAGGACCCTGAATCGGTTCGGCGAATCCGGGATAGTTTTCGACGTCTGTCGTGATGGTGAGTTGCCCGCCGGGCTGGGGGCCTGCAAACATAAGCACGTCAAGCATTGCCCGGGCGGCATAGATGGCTGCGGCGTATCCGGCGGGTCCTGCGCCGAGTATCAAGACCTGCTTGTCAATCCTTCCGGACACGCTCGTCAAGGCTCCAAGTTTGATTGCGAAGCCACGAGGGCGACTTCGCGAGATGAAATTTTAGGGCGGCCCCCTCGCTACGATACGAGCATAGCGCACCCGTTCAGCGAAAGCAAGGAGAGAGGGGATTAGGCGTCAGGGATGCCCTTTTGGGCAAGGCGCGGTGCGTCTTTGGATTCAAAAACACGCAACTGGTCGCCCTCCATCCCGATGGCGATATTTCCCTTTTTGGCTTCAAGGGCGAGCGCGCCGAAGACATCCTTTCTCCAGCCGGAAAGAATCGGATGGGCGTGTTCTTCGCCGGCTTTGGCGACGGCAAAAGATTCGAGTGCGCTTGTATCGGCGACGAGTTTGGTGGCGACCTTGTGTCGCGCGCATTGAAACTTGAGGAGGAGTTTGAGCAATTCGAGAAGTTCCGCACTTGCCTGCACGAGGGCGGCAGGCACGGCTTCCGAGAGATTTTTCGGGAGCGAGAAGCCCGGTTCCTTGGCGCGAGCTTCGCCGGCTGCAACGGCATCGAGAAGGGACGGCGCGAATTTGGAGCCGGCGAATCCCTGCGGGACGGCTCGCAGGCGCCCAATCTGCTGGCGGTCTTTCGGAGCGGACGCGATGATTTCGTAAAGACTGTCGTCTTTGAGAATTCGGGTGCGCGGAACGTTTCGCTGCTGGGCGAGGTTTTCACGCCAAGCGGCGACTTCGATAAGAATGCCGAAAGCCCGGCGGGAGCGGGGCCGCCTACGCAGCCTCTTCCATGCATCCTTGGGTTCGAGACGGTAGGTCTGCGGGGCGACGAGGCGAGCCATTTCCTCTTCGATCCATGAAGTGCGTCCCAATTCTTCAAGTTCCCTGGCCAAGGCTTCATAAATATGGCGCAAGTGAATGACATCATCGAGGGCGTAAGCGAGCTGCTTGGGAGAAAGCGGCCGGCGCGACCAATCCGTCAGACGGGAGGACTTGTCCAAATTCTCGCCCAGAAAACGCCGTACGAGCGTTGCATAGCTGACCGCCTCGCCGAAACCACAGACCATAGCGGCGACTTGCGTATCGAAAATGGGCGTGGGAATGAAACCGGCATCGTGGAAGAAAATTTCAATGTCCTGGCGTGCGGCGTGAAAAACTTTGATGATGCCGGGCGTGCGCAACAATTCATAGAGGGGAGCAAGATCGAGAGCGCCGCCATTGGCGAGCGGGTCAATGACGGCGGCTTCTTCTTGTCCGGCAAGTTGTATGAGGCAGAGGCGCGGATAGTAGGAGTGGTCGCGCATGAATTCGGTATCGATTGCGATGAACTCCTCGTCCTGAAGCCGTCGGCATAAATTTTCGAGTTGTGTGCTGTCGGTGATCATCGGGACCCCCTCGTTCGAGGGACTCTTTGGCACGATAAAATCTACCGGGGTCTCTTCTACTTGTGAAACGATACGCATGATGTCCCCATCATACTCCGAACCGTTGTAAAAAACCAGATTTTTATTGACAAGGGTTGCGTATGCGCTATCGTGAGGCCATGGACAAGACGAACGGGAAGATAGGCGCGGATGCTCTCGAGCGCCTGTTCGGCGGGGCGCGCACCTACAATGCGTGGCGCAACGAACCCGTTAGCGACGACATCTTGCACGAACTCTACGAGCAGATGAAGTGGGCGCCGACGAGCGCAAATTGCTCGCCCTTGCGAATATTGTTTTTGAAATCGGAGGCTTCAAAGCGGAAGTTGGAGCCGATGCTGATGGAGGGCAACCGTGCCAAGTCAATGGCCGCGCCGGTTGTTGCGATTCTCGCATACGAGCACAAGTTTTACGAACGGCTTGACGAATTGTTCCCGCACGCGCCCAATTTCAAAAACATGTTCCTTGGAGAAAACAAGCGGGCTTTCGCCGAAGAGACCGCCATGCGGAATTCTTCCCTCCAAGGCGGTTATTTCATTCTTGCGGCGCGGGCATTGGGACTCGATTGCGGTCCGATGTCGGGCTTTGACACCAAAGCCGTTGATGCCCACTGGTTTCCCGACGGCGACTGCCATGTAAATTTCCTCTGCAATCTGGGCTACGGCGACGAGGCCGGCGTCCATCCGCGCTCCCCTCGCCTATCCTTTGATACCGCGTGTAAAATCCTTTAAGGGTTCGAAAATTCACGAAATGTCACGAAGCGCAATATTGGCGCTTGATACCGCCCCCCGCGATTATTTCTCTCTTGTAGTGTTGCGTTCGAGCGGAGAACATCGGCAATGCCATTTTGACATTGCCGGCAACGGGCATGTGGAGAGCCTCGCGCCCAACATTGAAAAACTTTTGACAAGTGAGAACATCACTTTCGATGACATCGAACGCATAGCGGTGAACACGGGACCCGGGTCCTTTAGCGGCATTCGGGCGGGAATTGCGACCGCGAGGGCGTTGTCGCAAGCAACCGACATCCCCCTCGTCGGCATTAGCCAAACGGAGTTGCTTGCAATCAGCGCGAGCCAACATTCGAAAAGGAAAGGCACTTTGCTTGTTGTGCTGAATGCCGGCGCGCATTTGTTTCTCCAGGCCTTTTCACAGGGAGAAACCATTGAAGCCCTTGCATCACCGCAAAGCCTCCCGCACGACGAGGCCTCCGCCTATTGCCGAAACTTCGAGAACCCCCTGCTGATTGGTAACGGCGCCCACCTACTTGAAGGATTTCAAACGTTCGAAGAATTCCCCGCGCCCGACTCTCTCCTGCTCGCAACTCTCGCTGCACGACGAGAACCTGCCGATACTCCCGTGATTCCCGTTTATATTCGCCCTCCGGATGCCAAACTTCCGCAACAGTAGGGATTGTCTGCCGTTATATCCGAAGATATAAAAGTTATAGCCTGTAACCCCTATAACTCCTATAACTTTTATAACTCACTATAACTTTTATAATTCCGCTACCTGCCGTTGAACGACCGCCGCACACACTCCCAGCTAATAATTCTTTCCGAAACCAAATTGCCCCGCATAAAGAAAGAAGTTCTGAAACCACCGGATAGCTTGGCTGATATTTGGAGAGCGGGCGCCGACAAATACGAATTATTCGCCCTTTCGAATATTGTTTTGAAGTTAGAGGCTTCGATAAGGGATAACCGTGCCAAGCCAACGACCGCACCGGTTGTTGCAATTCTTGCCAACGAGCACAAGTTTTACGAGCGGTTTGATGAATTGCCCCCCGCACGCATCCAATTGCAATCCAAATGGGAGGCCGCTTTTATTTAAATCTTTAAATCAATTTATTGGGGATTATAGACTTAAATAGCCAAAATGTTTATTGTCCCTTACTTAATCTCTTGTTGCTCCGAATACCCCTATTTCTATACCTTCACCGCCAAAAGACCCTACAACATATTCATTATCCTTACCCGAAAATCTACCCCGCAACCCTTGTATTTTATCTACTCCGTGTATCACTGGGTGCTTAAAATCTGATGTTTTAAATTCATTACCGTCATTTGGATTGTAATCTGATACTATGTGATTTAAATCAGGCACACCTTCCATATTAGAAAATTCAAACTCAATTGTAAATGTTCCGTTATTGTGTGTTAGTCCTGCTGTTACATCTCCGGTAATATATTTTTCATCTATTCTTTTAACAACAGAATGTCCGTTATATTCAGCCCCGTCAAAAGTCGAATCTATAGGAGCATCAGGCGTTCTGTTCCGAGTATGAAGATTACCATCGTTTGCCTTACCGGTCGGCTTCTGTCCATACACTAATATATCAGAGGAATCCCAATCACCGAATGTCAAATACTCTGTTGGTTGTCCAGTTGGACTTGGTGCAGGTTCTTCTACAACCTCAGCTGAATCTGGCTCGTCTTGTGATACTTCTTTAGGCACATCTGGACTTGTATTAACATTAGTTGATTCTGCGGATAATGGAGTAGGTTCAGGAATAGAACCTGAATATCCTCCACCGCCACAGGCCAGTAGAAAGGTTAATGGAATTATTGCTATTATCGTTTTCATATTCATTCTCCTGTATTTAGTGGTTGATTGATTTCTTATTTTGGCTATTTAAGTCTATAAGCCCCAATTTATTCGGAAGAAGCCGCCGGCTGAATAGATACATTCTTTGGTTTTTGATCCGTATTTGGTAAAGCAACTTGTCCCCGAATACTATTCGAAGGGGCTGGTTGCCACGCCTGATGATGTGGAAAAGGGGGATAAGGATAATACGCCTGAACGGAATTGTTAGTCTGTAGTGCAACGAAGAATCCCATAAGCGTTATCAAGATTCCCAAAAAAGCCCCAACGATGCCGACAGTGTAATAAATAGTCCTCGGAATTCGATCAAACTTATCATCAAGTTTATCAAACCTCGCTTCAATTTTTTCCTGTCGCCTGTCGCAACCTGCCTCGTGCCTGCGAAGTTCTTCCATCACTTCGTTAGCGTCATACTCCCTGCCCATTTCACTCACCTTTCTTAATCATTAAAATAAGCCGCTACCGAATAAGCACCCCCCGCAGTGGCCTTGCTCAACATGCAAGCACGCTACGAAATTTTAGCGCAAATGTCAAGGATTTTTTGGGTGAAATTCAGGATTGCAAATAGTGTGCGGCTGGAGTGCGAGGTTTTCGGTCACCTTTTCCTTATAACCGCTGGATCGATTCTGTTTTTCATCAAAAACCGATTCTTTCGTGCCGCAGGTGTTCTGCCATTTCCTTGCTACGTCCGTCACTGCATAGCAAATCCAGATAAACCTGCACGGGACTCGCCAGCCAAACTGTGTCAACGCGTTCCCTGAACAGAAATTCTCCGGACAAATGCGTCTCGATGACTTCAAGGTTGGTGCCTTCATTCACAGCCCTTGCTCCCAATCCCGCGTACAACTCATTCATGTGAATATCTAATTCCAGCCGACACGTCAGCCGAGAAACATGAGTGAGAAACGGCGCGTAGATCTGCGCCGCACTCTGTTCCGTCAACGCGTATTCAAGGCCAAGTTTTTCGCAGATGTCGTTAAGACGGCGTGCAATATCACCCGGGTCACTTGACGGAACGTAGAAGCGACGGTGTGTCTGCCGTCGCGATGCGGTTGGTGTCTGCCTTTGCCATTCATCCAGCAGTGCACCGGGATTGGCAAGTTTACGCTCCTTGGACGGCCCCCGCCCCTTCACATCCAACCACTCAAAGCGCTCAAGGGCCGAGAGCGTTTGCGAGGCTGTCGCAAGCGATACTTCGGCAAATTGGGCAAGGTCTTTGACGCTGAACCATTCGTTATGTCGTATCAGTAAAGCGTGGAGCACTTGCGAGCGCCTGCCCGTGAACAAATTTCGCACCGATTTCTGAAATATCTTCGGGGACGGCTTTTCAATGTAGACATAAATGTCACGCGCGGGGATAAAGAGGCTTCCGCCCGTATCGAAGAATCCAAAATTTTTACTCTTCAGAAATTCCTTGCCGCCGGGCGAAATCGATTCAGCAGCCACCAGCGGAATGATTTGTTTTCCTTTATCTGGCCTGCCTGTCGATTCCATACGGTGCTTCAACTGCAAAAACGCCTGCCGCGCATCAAGCGGATAGACAAACCTCTTGGTTTCGACGAGCAAGAGATATTCCCTGCCACCCGCACCAAACTCGATTTTGGCACCAATTTCACGGTCGCCGCGAGGTATCGGTAGCACGGCCGGTTCTCTCGTAATCATAGGCAGCTTTCGAAGGGCTTCGAGGAGCCCTTCGGACGCTTTGTTTTTTAACCTGTAGTTTTCAGATGCCGTCATTTTCGCCGCGTTTGCCGTATAACGAAGGAGTTGCAGAGAATACCAAATATTCTCATAAAATACAATATTTACCAATCAGTAAATATTTCTTTTTTAGTAAATATCCAGCAGATGACACTCATCACAGAAGTCCGAGAAATCCCCGGATTAGTAATTGGTACAGGAAGAATTCCGGGCTCCTTTTTACTCCACAACATCCGGGACAATCGGGGAAACGGACAGACTTCGGGAAATTCAGCGATTCGGGCAAATCTTCAAAATAATGTGGAAATCCCCGCCCTGTTTGTGCTATGAGAATCGTATGAGTGCGCTTGCCCTGCTGGACAGCCCCCGCCAACCCCGCTCGGATTCGCAGTGGAGTCTTCCCCCCTTGTTAAACGGCATCATCACCGCAGCCGTCTTGGGAATCATCATCCCTGTGATGACGCTGTTGCGGTGTGTTGCGATAGGTCTGCGCATTCCCGGACGCCAGAACGTATTAAAATATTCGGCGAGGCTTGTGTGCTGGTGCATCGGCATCCGCCTCCACTTCACCGGCGAGGTCGCCGCCCTCAGGGAGGCACACCCGCGCATGCTCGTTGCCAACCATGCTTCCTGGCTTGACATCATCATGCTGTGCGCGACGGCGCCGGCCTTTTACATAGCATCGGCGGGCGTTCGCGATTGGCCCTTGTTCGGCTTTATGGCCCGGATAGGGGAGACGGAGTTCATTTCGCAATCGCGCGGCGTGCGCGCGATGTTGCGCGAGCGCGAGCGCATCGGGGACAGGCTCGACAGCGGCGACAATCTTTTTATCTTTCCCGAAGGAGGCCGAAGCGGGCGCTTTCGTCCGGGCACATTCCACTCGGCAATGCTGATGGACAAGACCGCCAAAGGCACGCCCGTGCACATCACTCCGGTTTCGATTTGCTATGTCGCCGCGCGCGGTTTGCCGCTGGGACAGGAAGGCGCGGATGTGATAACGATGCGCCATCGCGAGGGAGGCATGTTTTCGATCATATGGCGTTTGTTGTGTTTGCTGCCGATGGATGTGGTGATCGAGATCCATCCCACCATCGAGATGGACGATACTCTCGGGCGCCGCGAGGCGAGCGATTATTGCCACAAGCGCTGTTCGGAAGGCGTCCGGCGCAACCGCCGTGCGTGGGCGTTTTATGCGACCGGCGATGCAAGGGCCCTGGACGAAACCCTGCCCCTGAAAGTAAGGACGGCCGCATGAGCATGTTTGAATCTCCCCGCAAACTGATGGCCGAAGGCGCAACGGGCGTTTCCATGGGCGTGCGCGGTTTCGGCGCGGCGTGGAAATCGGCGAAGACTTTCATCGACAAACGACCCGAGCGCCGTAACAACAAACAGACTGCAAAACTTTCGAAGCGCATTCGCCGCAAATACGCGCAAAAACACGCACCGATGCATGTGGCGCGCGGGCTCGTCTCGGTAAGCGTGTTGTTTTCCTTCACCTTCGCAATGCTGCCGCTCTACCACATTGCAACAAGCCTGCGGAAAACGTCGCACGCACCCCTCTCACTCTTCTACCTTCGAACGCTCAACCGCATTTTGAACGTGCGCGTTCACGTCGTCGGCAAACCCGAAGGCAGGGGACCTCTCCTTCTTGCCTCCAACCACGCTTCCTGGCTTGATATCCCCGTGCTCGGTTCGATACTGCCAATGGACTTTATGGCGCTGGGAAGCTTGCGGCAGTATCGCGGCTTTGGATTTATGGCACGGCAGGGACGCTCGCAGTTTGTCTCCGGAACGCAAGGGCGGAGCCTTTTGTCCGAGCGCGATACTTTCGAGGCAAAATTGCGCAAGGGAACCAACATGACTTTCTTTCCCGAATCGATGATTGGCACGGGAAATTCGCTCTATACGTTCCGCTCGTCTTTCATGGGAATGCAGGATGAACACGGTGCGCCGATTGCGGTGACGCCGGTGAGCATATCTTATTCCTACGTTCACGGGATACCGATGAGCCGCAAGACCCGTGCGTGTTTCGGCTGGCGGGGCAATTGTTCGGTTACCGAGACGATTTGGAATGCGGCGTGTCTGGGGGCGATGGACGTTGTCGTGTCGTTTCATTCGCCGATGAAAAACGAGGCGGACGCCGAGCGCACCAAGATTGCCAATCATTGCCAGCGCTCCTGCGCGCGGGGGCTTGCGTGGGGATTGCACCGCTGGACGCCTCCCTGGCAGCAACCGCAAAACAACAAGGCTGTTGATGTCGGACAATAGCACCCGCCGTTTGTACATTGAGACCTACGGGTGTCAGATGAACGCTTACGACTCGGAGCGCATGGCGGAGGCGTTGGCGCCTCTGGGCTTCGTGGCCGCGGATGCTCCCGAGGATGCCGATTTGGCGATCGTGAACACATGCCACATACGCGAGAAGGCGACGGAGAAACTCTATTCGGAGCTGGGACGCTTGCGGCAAGTCTCCCGGGAAAAAGTCAAACGGGGCGGAAAAGCCCTGCGCATCGGCGTAGCGGGCTGTGTCGCCCAAGCCGAGGGAGAGGAACTGCTGGCGCGCGCGGACGGCGTGGACTTGCTGGTCGGACCGCAAAGTTACCACCGCCTTGCGGAGATGACCCGGAGTCTTCTCGAACGGGAGGAATCGGGTGCGCCGCGGATTTCAATGGATTTTCCCGCCCGGGAAAAATTCCAATCGCTCCCCCCGCGCTCGAAGGACCGCGCCAGGGACATGAAATCAAGCGCGTTCCTGAGCGTCCAGGAAGGCTGCGACAAATTTTGCAGTTTTTGCGTCGTTCCCTATACGAGGGGGGCGGAGTTTTCCCGGGAGGTTCGCGACATCGAAGAAGAGGCGCGCCGCCTGGTGGATGCCGGCGTCAAGGAGATCACCCTGCTCGGACAGAATGTCAACGCCTACCACGGACGCGGCACGGACGGAACCGAGTGGCGTCTGGGCCGCCTGCTCAACCATCTTGCAACCCTCGACGGCCTCGAGCGTTTGCGTTACACGACCTCCCATCCGCGCGACATGGACGACGAACTCATCCGCGCCCATGCCGAAAACGAGAAGTTGATGCCGTATTTGCATTTGCCGGTTCAATCGGGCTCGGATGCCGTTCTGCGTTCGATGAATCGAGGGCATGGTTCCGCGGATTATTTGCGCATCATCGAGAAAGTTCGCGCCGCCCGCCCCGACATTGCCGTCTCGAGCGATTTCATTGTCGGCTTTCCGGGCGAAACCGAGGACGATTTCGAAGCGACCCTCTCGATCGTCAGGGAAATCGGCTTTGCACGCGCATACAGTTTTGCCTACTCGGCGCGTCCGGGAACCCCCGCCGCCGACGCGCGCAGCCCCGTCCCCGCGGACGTAAAGCGCGAACGTCTCGCCCGTTTGCAAAGTTTGCTGCGCCGGCAGCAACGCGACTTCAACAAAACGCACGAAGGCAGGCGGCTGCCGGTGCTGCTGGAGCGCGACGGACGCCTTCCCTCGCAACTGGTCGGGCGCTCCCCCTATTTTCAGCCGGTATACGTCCGGGCGCACGACGACTGGCGCGGACGCATTGCGGACATCCGCATCCGCAAAGCGCATGAAAACAGCCTTGAAGGCGAACCCCTCGCAGCAACGTCATGAGACCGCCGCGTGAGTAATTCGATGGAAGAGCACACCATACTGATGGACTTCAACGACAACCGCCTGTTGAGCGTGCTGTTCGGCGTTCATGATTCCAACCTGTCGCAGATTGAGCGCGAGCTCTCGATAAGGGCGACGCCCCGCGGCAACCGCCTTGCGCTGATCGGCTCGCGTTCGGCGTGCCGGATAGCGGAGCGCGCATTGCAGGATCTCTATCTCCGGGTCGAAAAGGGATACGGCATTGATACGAAAGATGTTGAGGGGGCCGTGCGGATGGCGTCGGGCGGGGATTGGGACAAGAACTCCCGCCTGCGCATCGCCACCCGCAAACGTTCGATATCGCCGCGCACGGTGACGCAGGCGCGTTATGTCAGCGCGATGGAGAGTTGCTCGCTGGTGTTCGGGACAGGCCCCGCCGGAACGGGCAAAACCTATCTCGCGGTCGCGATGGCGGTGCGCGACCTGCTCGAGGGCCGGATTGCCCGGATAATTTTATCGCGTCCGGCGGTGGAGGCGGGCGAGCGGCTCGGCTTCCTGCCCGGCGACATGCGCGAGAAGATTGATCCCTACCTGCGTCCCCTTTACGACGCATTGCACGACTGCCTGCCTTCTGAGCAATTGCTGCGCCGGATGGATGCGGGCGAGATCGAGATAGCGCCGCTGGCGTTCATGCGCGGACGCACTTTGTCGAATGCGGCGGTGATACTGGACGAGGCGCAAAATTGCACGGGCACGCAAATGAAAATGTTTTTGACGCGGCTGGGCGAGCACGGCCGCATGGTCGTAACGGGCGACCTGTCGCAGATAGATTTGCCGCACGGGGCTTCGCCGGGCCTGGAGCGCGCCGTCGACCTGCTCGAGCGCGTTGACGATGTTGCGGTTGTGCGTTTCGGCCCGGAGGATGTGATGCGGCACCGGCTGGTCGCGAACATTCTGCGCGCGTATGAGCGCGAAGGCGGTGCAAATGGCGACGAAAGCTGAGCCTCCGGATATCGACATCCTCGTTCACGCCGGCGACTGGGGCTGGACGGACGAGGCGCGGCTTCGGCGGGCGGCGATGCTTGCATGGGAGGCGGCGGACGCGGCCGATGCCGACGCCGGCTGGCAAGGCGCCGCCGTGGATTTTTCGATTGTGCTGGGCGACGACGCGTTGTTGCGGGAGATGAACGGGAAGTTCCGCAAGCGCGACGAGCCGACGGACATACTTTCCTTTCCGGCGCAGTGTTTTGCCGGTGCGCGCTACCAGCTGGGCGACGTGCTGCTTTCCGAGCAAGGCGTGCTGCGCGGCGCGAAGACGCGCGGCAGGGGCCGGCACGACCATCTGCTGCACCTCGTGGTTCACGGCGTGCTGCACCTTTGCGGTTATGAACATGAATTCAAACAACAGGCCGAACGGATGGAGTCCCTTGAAATACGGGCGCTTGCGCGCATGTCCGTCGACAACCCTTACACGCTTTCGGTGACGCAATGAGCCTCAGGGAGAAAATCCTTGCGATACCGCGCCGGTGGTGCGTGCGCCTGGGCCGCCGGTTGATCAGCCTGGGAGCGGAAAACAACGCGGGACTGAGGGAGAGTCTCGAAGACATCCTCCACGAGAATTCCGACAGCCCCCGCGCCATCGGCGAGGAAGAACGCGACATGCTGATGAACATCGTCGGCTTTCACGAAGCGCGCGCCGACGATGTGATGGTTCCGCGCGCGGACATTGTCGCCGTCGAGGAGAACTGCACGCTTGAGGAGCTGCTGCAGGTGTTTCGCAAGGAAGGACATTCGCGCATTCCGGTCTATCGCGAAAATTTGGACGACCCCCGCGGCATGGTGCACATTAAGGACGTGGTTCGCTCTCTCGCGTCCGGCGACGCGAATGACGCCCCCGGGAGAAAAAACAATTTCACCCTGAAGCCTTTAATGCGGAGGCTGTTGTTTGTTCCGCCCTCGATGCCCGCGGCGGATTTGCTTGTGCGGATGCAGACGGCCCGCATGCACCTCGCGCTCGTGATTGACGAATACGGCGGCACCGACGGACTCGTCTCAATTGAAGACCTGGTTGAGGAAATTGTCGGCGACATTGAGGACGAGCACGACATCGGCGAGGGGCCCCTGCTGGTGCGCCTGCCGAGCGGCGGGATAAAGGCGTCGGCCCGCGCGCCGATTGCCGATCTTGCCGAGATGACGGGGCTTGACCTGCTGCCCGACGACGAGGAAGAGGAGGTCGACACGCTGGGAGGGCTGGTTGTATTCTTGGCGGGCAGGGTCCCCCAGCGCGGCGAGTTGATATCGCACCCTGCCGGCTTGGAATTTGAAGTCCGCGAGGCCGACCCGCGTCGCATCAAACGTCTTCTCATCCACATCCGTCCGACCACCTAGTCCGAACCATGCCATCACTTGCACTTTACATCGGCGAGTTACGGGGCTTTCGCGCCTATGCGCTGGCGTTCCTGACGGGAGCGCTCGGCGTGATGACGTTTGCACCGTTTCATTTTTTGTTTTTGCTGCCGGTGTGCCTGTGCGTGCTGGTCTGGCAGCTGGACGGCTGCCAAACCGTCCGTCGCACGATTGCGATTGCCTGGACGTTCGGCCTGGGTTTTTACGGCGTCGGGCTGCACTGGATGGCTAACGCGTTTTTCATCAGCGGAACGGAAAACATCCCCTACCTCTTTCCCCTTGTGGCATGTTTGATGATATTGCTGCCGCTGTTTTTCGTCATCGGCTGCGTGCTCGCGCGCCGGTTTCTCTGGGGCGACGGGCTTCCCCGCCTTCTCGCCCTCGCGGCGGCAATCACGCTTACGGACTGGTGCCGCGGACATTTCATGGCCGACGGCCTGCCGTGGAACATATGGGGCAACACGCTGACGGCATCGCTGCCCTGGGCGCAGGCGGCATCGCTGGTGGGCGTCTACGGGCTCTCGCTTGTGAGTGTGACGATTGCGCTCCTGCCCGCGCTTTTCGGGGACGGACGCCGCGAGGCGCGGATGGCGGACAAGCGAACCCGCCTGTTCGTGCCGTGCGCCGCGCTCGTCCTTGCGGTTGCGGCGTGGCTGTGGGGGGCGCACCGCATCAATTCGGCGCCGGAACCCGAGGGGATAGCGGTGCGCATAGTCCAGCCGAAAATCAACCAGCGCGACAAGATTAAGGGCAAAAACATAAATGAAATGGCGAACGTGATACTTCGTTTGAGCTTTCGCCCCGATAGTTACGGGAATGCTCCGGAACCGGACGTAATTATATGGCCCGAGGTGGCGATTCCCGTTGCCATCGAAAACGAAAGTGTGTTGCGGGAGCATCTGGCAAAATACATGTCTCCGGGTTCGCTTTTGGTTGCGGGTTCGTTTCGCTACGGTGCCGATTTGCCCAAGGAGAAGTCGTATAACTCATTGCTGGTTTTGGACGACAAGGCCGAGACTGTGGAGCATTATGACAAACAGCATCTTGTTCCGTTCGGGGAGTATGTTCCCTATAAAGTGTTTTTTGAAAAGACCGGACTTAAAGTGCTGACGAGGGAAGGCGGTTTCAGGACGGGGACGGGCTCGCGTTTGCTTGAACTTGGAGATTTCCCCGATGCCGGCGCATTGATATGTTTCGAGGTTATTTTTTCCGGCGATATCTTCACGCCGGGCGAGCGCCCCGACTGGCTGATTAACGTGAGCAACGATGCGTGGTTTGGCGACTCAATAGGTCCGTGGCAGCATTTGGACCAGGCGGCTGTTCGCGCGATTGAGGAGGGCCTGCCGATAGCGCGTTCGACCAATACAGGAATTTCGGCACTGATAGACAGCCGCGGGCGCATCCTTGCAAAACTGGGGATTGGCGAGCGTGACGTGCTGGATGTCCGCCTGCCACCGCCCGCCCCTCCGACGGTGTTTTCGCGGGTCGGAGACATACCAATGTTTGCAGGGGCATTCCTGCTGCTTCTTTTGTCTGCAGGTTCGAGGTTCCGCAAGAAGGCATCCGAATAAGCCGGGGAAGGACCACGCGCGGACGCGAACGTCCTTTTACCGGCAACCGACCGCTCGGCGGGTGCGCCGAACGATCGAAAGAAGATGTCGGCTGTGCTAGTATTTGCAAGCGGTTTAACTAATTTTCGAATAACTTTTTTCTGTAATTTACTGTAAGCAATACGCAACCAATTCACAAATTCCGTATCCCAACGCCAACCCTGCAATTATCTTTATCGTTACCGGCTCCATTGTCATCTCCTAATCATCTGCTCTATCAGCATTAATCTTATCGCTGTTAGTGACATTTTAACTCCTGCTGGAACCTGCATCAACGTCTGTCATGTCAGCCTGTATCTCGCCAAATTTATCCCGCATTTTGAGATAGGTTATCAGCATCGAAACCAAGAGGCGAAGCGCCAACAGATTCGCGGACCCACGAAATCCGGGGAATTATGCCGCCTTTCCGTCAAAATCCGGCCCGATTCGAAAAAACCGCCGCTTTCCGCGGTTTTTCGGATCTCCTGAAACCGCACGAATATCGCTGAAAATCCCTCCAAAATCCTGTAAGTGCCTGGATTGGCCGCAAAAAAGCTTGCGTTTCCGGCGAAACAGGGACCGAATGCAATGATTGCAGACCAACCCAAAGGCGCCCCGGCATTTCTCGTGATTTGCCGGGGCGTTTTTTTCAGTCCGATTCGATAGGAATTCGGCGCATCGACCAACCACGCGGCACAGGACCCGTAAAGAGAATTCTCGAGATTGGCTGTTGATTCTTTCACCGGAATGGTCAATACTTCGCAGGAAATCCACACATTAAATCAGGGAGAGACCATGCACAGGGGCGAGTATCTTTTTACCAGTGAATCGGTCGCAGAAGGCCATCCGGACAAGCTCTGCGACAGAATATCGGATTCGATTGTCGACCTTTACCTCGGCGGTGACCCCGACGCCCGCTGTGCCGTTGAGACCCTGACAACGACAAACCACATCGTTCTCGCGGGCGAGGTTCGCGGCGGCGTGGGCATTGACCACGGAATGATAGAAAAGCGCGTGCGCGAGGTGGTTCGCGACGTCGGTTATGACGATGAGAGTTTCCACTGGAAGAATGCGAAACTTGACATCCTGCTTCACGAGCAATCCCCGGACATAGCCCAGGGCGTTGATGCGACTTCGGAAGAAGGAGAAGGCGCCGGCGACCAGGGCGTGATGTTCGGTTATGCGTGCACGGAAACGGAAGAGTTGATGCCGGCACCGGTTTTTTACGCGCACAAGATTTTACGCACGATTGCCGAGGCTCGAAAATCCGGACGCGTCAAAGGACTGGGACCCGATGCCAAGAGCCAGATAACCGTGCATTATAAAAACCACACTCCTGTGGGAATTAAATCGGCGCTGGTGTCGTCGCAGCACGACAAGTCCCTGAACCAGGACGACGTGCGCGAGATTTTGTTTCCGCTGATTCAAGAAGCCCTGCCGCAAGGATGGCTCGACAAGGACACGCCGCTACTGATTAACCCGACAGGGAAATTCGTCATCGGGGGACCGCACGGCGACGCGGGACTGACCGGCCGCAAGATCATCGTCGACACCTACGGCGGCGCGGCATTGCACGGGGGCGGCGCTTTTTCCGGCAAGGATCCGACCAAGGTCGACCGTTCCGCCGCCTATGCGGCGCGCCATCTCGCCAAGAACGCCGTTGCCGCCGGACTGGCGGCGCGTTGCACCATACAGCTTTCTTACGCGATCGGCGTTGCGGAGCCGCTCTCGATATATGTCAACTTCCACTCAACCGGAAAGGTTGCGGAATCCGCACTGGAGAATCTTTTACGTGAACAGGTTAAGTTGACCCCCCGGGGCATTCGCGAGCGTCTCCAGCTTGCCCGGCCGATTTACGAGCGCACCGCGTGCTACGGGCATTTCGGACGCGAGACCGATTCGGACGGCGGCTTTTCCTGGGAGCGTCTTGACCTTGTCGATTTGCTGCAGGACGCCCTGCTGCCGGCAGGACAAGCCGAGAAGGTTGAGACCGCCGCCTGATGCCCCCCAGCGGGGAAAATCCCCCAATCGTGAAACGTTCGCGCCTGCATTTGGGGCGCATGCGCAAACTCTCGCCCGAACGCGAAGCGTTGCTTGCGGGCAAGTTGCCGGGGTTGCGCGTGGCTTTGGGCGAAAGCGAATCCCTTGATCCCGCTACATTGTGCGAACCGCCCGCCAGGGACGTCTGGCTAGAGATCGGCTTCGGCGCGGGGGAACATCTGCTCCACCAGGCACGCGAACATCCGGAATGCCTGCACATCGGATGCGAGCCCTATCCCGCCGGCGTTGCCCGGCTGCTTGCCTGCATGGGGGATGCCGGCAACATTCGCATTCATGACGGCGATGCGTTTGATTTTCTCTCGATGTTGCGGCCTTCGAGTATTTCGCGTTGCTACATGATGTTTCCCGACCCGTGGCCGAAGAAACGCCACGGCAAGAGGCGAATGACACGCATGGAGGTCGTGGGACAACTCGCGCGAATTTTGAAGAAGAACGCGGAACTTCGAATTGCGACCGACAGCGGCACTTTCGCGGGATGGATGCTTGCGAACATGCGGCGCTGCAAACCGTTTGTCTGGGATGCGGACCGTTCGCGCGACTGGAGGGAGCCGAGAGAACCGTATCCGCCGACCCGTTACGAGTTGAAGGCCCGGCGCTGCGGGAGGGCCGTAATGCATTTGAATTTTCGCCGTTCGGGTGATAACGGTTCATGACAGGAGATAAAGATGCCGGGTTGTAACTATCGCGGGGGGGTTCGCGGCGTCGTGCTGGATTGGAGCGGCACGACGGTTGATGCCTATGTGCTAGCGCCGGCGAAGGTGTTTGTGGAGGTGTTTCGCAAACACGGAGTGGTGATATCGATGAGCGAGGCGCGCGCTCCGATGGGTTTGCGCAAAGACCTTCATATTGCCGCACTCCTTGAAGAACCCGGCATTCGCGCGCGCTGGCATGAAGCGCACGGCAGGGAGCCGACCGGCGACGATGTCGCGCGCATGTATTCGGACTTTGTTCCGATGCAGCTGGCGTGCTTGCGGGAGCATGCGGGCCTGCTGCCCGGAGCCGCAGAGACGGTCCGGGACTTGCAGGCGCGGGGCGTCAAAGTCGGGTGCACGACGGGATTTACGCGCGCGATGGTGGATATTCTCGAAGAAGAAACCGCAAAGCACGGCTATGTTCTGGATGCTTCGGTTGCCGGCGACGAAGTTGCCAACGGCGTCCGGCCGCGGCCGTTCATGCTGTATCGAAACCTGGAATTAATGGACGTTCATCCGATTTGCTCGGTCGTGAAAGTCGATGACACGACATCGGGAATCGGCGAAGCCCTGGAGGCGGGATGCTGGGGAGTGGGAGTGGCACGCTATTCGAATTACATGGACGTGGACAGTTTGGAACAGGCGAACGGCTTGCCGGAAGGAGAAATCGCCGAGCGGATTGAAACGGCAAGAGGGATTTTAAAAAACGCGGGAGCGCATTATGTCGTCGACAGCCTCGCGAATTTGCCGGAAGTGATCGAAGACATCGAAGCGAAGTTATCGAGAGGGGAGAATCCGTAGAAGCGGGGGCCTTCGCCGGCGCTGCCGGCTTCGGGAGGTTTGGCGAAAGCCCGTCAGGTGCGTCCGAACAGCCGCTCGATGTCCTTGAGTTTCATCTCGATGTACGTCGGACGGCCGTGATTGCACTGCCCCGAGTGGGGAACGCGCTCCATCTCGC